>CAXTFX010000485.1:0-3749 GCA_964243185.1 uncultured Chthoniobacterales bacterium | reverse complement strand
TTCTGGTAACGGATCGCCTCGTCCGCCCAGATGTTGTGCGTCGGCGCGGTGAGCGAGCCGACCATCATGGCGTATTCGCCCTTTTTGCCCATCTTTTCGGCCATCGCGTCCATCATGTAGCGGGCGAAGGCGATGTTATCGATCGCCTCGATGTTGAAGTCCTGCCCCTTCTGGTTGGGCGACTCGTGGGTGATGACGACGATGCCCTTGGCGTGGGCGCGGTCGAAGGCCGGCTCGACGGATTTGGCGTCGTTGGGCACGACGCACAGCGCGCCGACGCCCTTGGAGATGGAGTCGTCGATGAGGGAAACCTGGGCGGCCTCGTCGGTGGTCGTCGCGCCGACCTGGTAGGCGTCCACGCCGAGGTCGTTTTTGGCCTGTTTGACGCCGAGTTCCAGGCGGTTGAACCACGGCTGGCCGGCGACCTTGACGACGGTGACGATCTCTTTTTTGTCCGCCGCGCGCGCCGTGGGGGCGGCGGGCGGGAGGGCGGGCGCCACGAGGGAGGCCGCGGCGGCAAGCAGGAACAGGGGGGAGCGGATGGTCATTGGGAGGGTGGGGTTGGTTGTGGGTGGGGTGAACGGAAAATCGTTACGCGCCGCCGCGCCGGCGCTGGCGCTGGCCCAGGGCGTCGAGCAAAACGGCGACGAAGATGACGGCGCCCTGGATGAACTGCACCCAGAAGGGAGACACGTTGAGCAGGTTCAGGCCGTTACGCAGCACGCCGATGGTCAGGACGCCGAAGAACGTGCCGACCATGTTGCCGCGCCCGCCGAAGAGCGAGGCCCCGCCGATGACGACCGCGGCGATCACGTCCAGCTCCAGCCCGGTGGCCGACCCGGGCAGGGCGGCCGTCAGCCGCCCGGTGAGCACCACGCCCGCCAGGCCGCTGAGCGCGCCGGCGAGCAGATAGACCGACAGTTCGACCCGGCGCACGTTGATGCCCGCCAGGTGCGCGGCCTCGCGGTTGCCGCCGACGGCGTAAACCTCGTGCCCGAAGACGGTGCGCGAGAGCAGCAGGTGGGCGGCGAGGAAGACGACGGCGGTGATGACCAGCGGCAGCGAGATGCCTGCGAGCTGGCCGCTGCCGAGGTAGTTGTAGTTGTCCGGCAGCCCGAAGATGGTCTGGCCGTTGGAATACGCCATCGTCAGGCCGCGGGCCATCGCCAGGGCGGAGAGCGTGGCGATGAAGGCCGACAGCCCGAGCCGGGAGATGCTCAGCCCGTTGAACATCCCGACGCCCAGCCCGACGAGCACGCCGACCAGCAGGCCGGCCGGACCGGGGACGCCGTGGTTGACCACCAGCCCGGCGGAGAAAATCCCGGCCAGGGCGGCGGTCGAGCCGGTGGACAAGTCGATGCCCGCGAGGATGATGACAAAGGTCGCCCCGGCGGCGGCGATGGCGATGACGGAGCTTTGCTGGATGATGTTCGTCCAGTTGTCGAGCCGGAGAAACTGCTCGGAGAGCAGGCTGAAGCCGATCACCAACAGCCCCAACGCGATCTGCACCGTGTAACGGCTCAGGAACGCCAGCACGCGACCGGCGCTCCCCCCCGCGGGGGACGGGGAAACTTCGTCGGCGCCGCCCGTCGTCACGTCGCCCCGGGCGGAGGGGAGCGCGGGCAGTGGTTCGGACGAGGGGGTGGGAGAGGCCGGGGGCATGGCGGGCAAAAAAGCCGGGGAAACTCAGATGCCCAGCATCCGTGAGAGGTCGTCGCGCTCGTCGGGCACGTTAGCGGCGGCGGTGTGGGCGGGGTCCGGGCCCGGGGTGGAACGTTGGGCGTCCTCGTCCGTGCTCAGGTGCAGGACGCGCTCGTGCGTGGCCTCGGCGCGGGGCAGGTCGCCGACGACCCGACCGCCGTTCAGGACCAGCACGCGGTCGCTCAGACCGAGCAGCTCGGGCAGTTCGGAGGAAACCAGCAGGACGGTGCAGCCCTGCTCGGCGAAGCGGAAGATCTGGTGGTAAACCTCCACCTTGGCCCCGACATCCACCCCGCGCGTGGGTTCGTCCAGCAGCAGGAGCCGCGGACCGGTGGCGCTGGTGCGGGCGAAGACGACCTTCTGCTGGTTGCCGCCGGAAAGGTTGCGCGCGGCCATGCCCGGGCCGCGGCAGTTGACGTTGAACTGCTGGATGCCCTCCTCGCACAGCCGCCGTTTCTGGCCGAAGGAGACGAACCCGCTCCGCGCCAAGCGCCCGAGCACGGAAAGGGCCACGTTGTTCTCGATGGAGGCGTCGAGCATCAGCCCTTCCAGCTTGCGGTCCTCCGGCACGAGCGCGAGCCGCTGGCGGATGGCGTGCCCGGGCGAGCCGGGGTGGAACGGGCGGCCCCGCCAACGGATTTCCCCGCGCTGGTAGGGCAGCGCGCCGAAAAGGGTTTTCAACAGTTCGCTGCGCCCGCTGCCGACCACGCCGGAAATCCCCAGGATTTCCCCCGCGCGCGCCGCGAAGGACACGCCGCGCAGCCGGGGCGCCACGAAGAGGTCGCGGACGGACAATGCGACCTCCCCGAGCGGGCGCGGCCGGTAGGGGTAGAACTGCTCGATGGAGCGGTTGACCATCGCCTGCACCAGCGACGCGGTGGACCACTCCGCCACCGGCCGGGTGCCGACCGTGCGGCCGTCGCGCAGGACCATCACCCGGTCGCAGACCTCGAAGATTTCCTCCAGGTGGTGCGAGATGTAGATGACGCCCAACCCGCGCGCCTTGAGCTGGCGGATGAAGCCGAACAGGCGGGCGACCTCGGCCTCGGAAAGATACGACGTCGGCTCGTCCATGAGCACCACCCGCGCGCGGCGCGTGATGGCCCGGCCGATCTCGACCATCTGTTGCAGGCCGGGCGCCAGGTTCCCGGCGCGTCCGCGCGGGTCTAACTTCAGGCCCAGGCTGGCGAGCAGGTCGGCGGCGCGGCGGTTCATCTCCCCGCGGTCGAGCAGCGGCGTCCGGCCCCGGCGCGGGACCTGGCCGAGGAACAGGTTCTCGGCCACGCTCAGCTCGGGCACGATGGTGAGTTCCTGGTAGATCACCGCGACGCCGGCGGCGATGCTGTCGGCCGGCGAGCGCAACGCCGTGGGCCGACCGTCCATTTCGAGGGTCCCGCGGTCGGCCCGGTGCGCGCCGGCGAGGGTTTTGATCAACGTGCTCTTGCCCGCGCCGTTCTCGCCGACGATGCCGAGCACCTCCCCGGCGTGGAGTTCCAGGCCGACGTCCGTCAGCGCGGGGTGCGCGCCGAAGAACTTCGTGATGCCCTGGAGTTTGAGCAGGGGGATCATGGCCGGGTCAAACCGCGTCGCCGCCCGCCGCTCACTGGACGGTGTAACCGCCGTCAATCACCAGGTTTTCGCCGTGAACCATGTCGGCGGCCCCGCTGGCGAGGAACAACGCGCAGGCGGCGATCTCCTCCGGCTGGGCGAAGCGGCCGAAGGGAATCTTCTTCTTCATGGCCTCCCCGACTTCGCCGGCCCACGCCTTTTTGCCGAGTTCGGTCAGGACCACGGTGGGCGAAATGCTGTTGACGTTGATGCCGTGTTTGCCCCACTCCAGGGCCAGCACCTTCGTGAGGCTGATGACGCCGGCTTTGCTGGCGCAGTAGGCGAGGTGGCGGTCCAGGGCGATGAGGCCGGCCTGGGAGGCGAGGTTGACGATCTTGCCGCCCTCGCCGCGGGCGATCATGCGCCGGCCGACGACCTGGGACACGAGGTAAACGGCCTTCAGGTTGACGGCCATCGTGCGGTCCCAGGCGTCGTCGGTG
>CAXTFX010000484.1:0-3752 GCA_964243185.1 uncultured Chthoniobacterales bacterium | reverse complement strand
AGAAGCCCAACGGCATCTTCATCGTCACCGGCCCGACGGGCTCCGGCAAGACGACGACGTTGTATGCCTGTTTGCGGAAGATCAACACCATTGACAGCAAACTCCTCACGGCGGAGGACCCGGTGGAATACAGCATCGAAGGTTTGATTCAGGTGCCGGTGAACGAAGGGATCGGGTTAACGTTCGCCCGCATCCTGCGCGCCTTTCTCCGGCAAGACCCCGATCGCATCATGGTCGGCGAGACGCGCGACCTGGAAACCGCGCAGATCGCCATCCAGGCCTCCCTGACGGGGCACCTGGTTTTTTCCACGTTGCACACCAACGATTCCGCCGGCGCCGTCACCCGCCTGGTGGACATGGGCGTCGAGCCGTTCCTGATTTCCTCCAGCCTGGAGGGCGTGCTGGCCCAACGGCTGAGCCGGCGCAGCTGCACGAACTGGCGGACGGCCTACGAACCGAACGAAGCGTTGCTGGCCCAGCTCGGGTTGACCCCCCACGAGATCGGCGTCAGGAACTTCTACTACGGCAAGGGTTGCGACCAATGTAACCACACCGGTTACCGGGGGCGCAAAGGCATCTACGAACTGCTGGAAATCGGCGACACGATCCGCGAACTGATCAACCAGCGCGCCCCGAGCATCGTCATCCGCCAGAAGGCCGTGGAACTCGGCATGACCACCTTGCGCGAGGACGGTCTGCGTTCTATCTACGACGGGGAAACGACCATCGAAGAGGTGTTGAAATACACCTGAGCCGGTCGGCCCGGGATGAACTTAAGGAAGAGTGGCAGAGCGGTTTAATGCGCCAGTCTTGAAAACTGGAGAGCCGTGAGGTTCCGTGGGTTCGAATCCCACCTCTTCCGCCCCCGCGAACCGGCCGTGCGCCAGGAAGTGTGTCGTCTGTCGCGTCGCCTCGTCGGCGAGGGTCAGGGCAACGTGGTTCACCCCGAGCACGCGGTGGTCGGCCGCCCCCGCCAGCGGCGTCTCCCCCAGCGCCACCACCCCGTCGTTCGGCCGCGGCAGCGCCCCGACCAGGGCGCCCACCCCGATGGGCACGCGCCCGGCCAGGATGCCCAGGGCCGCCGGACCCGGCCACGTTCGTTCCACGGCCGGGGAATGGTCCGCCTCCTCCCGCCAGCAGGCACCGACGGCGAACCGGCCCAGCATCCCCCGGCGCAGGAAGAACCGCGCCGTGGCGCTGCCCTGGAACGGGGCGCCGAGCGCCACCACCCGCCCCCCCGGCGCGTTCTCACCGTGGTCGTGGAAGAGCTGCCAGATGAGCACCCCGCCGAGGCTGTGGCCGACGAGGTGCGCCGGGCCGTGGCGCGCCTCCACCCGGCGGCGGAAGTCCGCCAGCCGGCGGGCGTTCTCCGCCAGACCGTGGCGCACGCTCGGGTAGTGGAACTGCCGCACCGGCCCGAAGCCCGCCCGCCGGAGGCAACTCGCCAGCCAGAGCATCTCCGCGCCGACCATCCAGATGCCGTGCACGAGGATCACCGGGCCGCGCGCCGGGCGGGAGGCCGAGGGGGTGAGATGCAAGCCTCGGGCTGGGGGCGGCGGGTTTTCCTCGGGCTCGGTCATGCGGGTTGCATCATTTTCATCTTCCCTTCGCTTCCGGTCGAGCAACGTGGGGTTAAAGTGGTCAGACTCCACCGCCATGCCCGCCGTTCCCGCCTTCTCCGCCTACCCGGGCGCGGTGCCCCTGCGCCGCCGCTCGCCGTTCGGCCCCGTCGCCCGCTGGTTCGTGCCGGCTTTCCTGCTCACCGCCAGCCTGCACGGCCTCGGTTTCCTCGCCGCCCGGCACGTTCCCTTCAGCGGTTTCAACGCCGCCAGCCTGTCCCGGCCGCAGGAGGTCCGGCGCGTTTTCAACATGCGGAAAGTCGAGATCGACCAGAAGCTCCTCGACGCCGCGGGCGCCCAGCCCCAGCCCACCCCGACGGACCGACCGCCGACCACCCCCGAGCCCCGGCCGGCGGCTGACCTCCAGGTGCCCGGCGAGAAGCCCTCCTACGCCGAGGAACTGGCCCGGGCCAACGTCGTCCTCGCCGCCCCGCGGGTCGCCGACCAGACGATGGCGATGAACGACAAGCCCAAGGTCGAGCGCACCCAGGACCTCTCCCGCTCCCTGGAGGAGAACTCCGCCGGCTCCGCCCGGCCCGAGAACCCGCGTGCGGACCTGTCCACGTTCCTCAACGCCAAGCCCAACGTCACCCGCGCCCACCCGGCCTTCAACGTCAACGGCCCGGAGGACGCCACCCAGGCCAACGCCGGTCCGAACGCCACCGGGCACCCCAATTTTTCCAACCTCGACGGCCTGCTCTCCCAGCGCGGCCCGCTCACCGGCCGGGAGGGTCCCATCCTGATGCCGACCGACCTCCTGTTCGACTACGACGCCGCCGTCTTGCGAACCGACGCCGCGGGCAGCCTGGAAAAGCTCGGTCAACTCATCCGCCAGAACCCGCAGGCGACCTTCACCATCGAGGGGCACACGGACCTCTACGGCTCCCCGGACTACAACCAGGTCCTCAGCCAGCGCCGGGCCGAGAGCGTGAAGCTCTGGCTGGTGCAGCACGAGCGCATTGACCCGGCGCGGATCACCACGAAAGGCTTTGGCACCCGCAAGCCGCTGGTCCCCGGCGGCACCGTGGAGGCCCAACAGATCAACCGGCGGGTGGAGATCGTCATCCACACGAACCGGCGCTAGGCTCGGGTCAGTTTCGGAGAAGCGACCTCCGGGTCGTCCGCCAGCCGTCAAGCCCCACGACGCCGACACGGTGGCGGCGGTCCACGACCGCCGGGCGGCTTGCCGACGGCACCGGAGCGGTCGGCGGTCATCGGCCGCCGCCGCAGCCGAAAACGGCGCGCGACACGGGGGTCGTGCCCCCGAGGCGGAACCCGCCGGTTTAACCTTTACAAACCCGGCCCTCCCGTCCATTTAGTCCGTCTTTCCGCTGGCCGGGCGTTCCCCGCACTGCTCGCGGCACTTGCGTCCACGGCCATGACCCCATTCCTCTTCTGGACCTTCGCCCTGGTGATGCTGTTGTTCGGCGTTTCGGTCGTCCTCCAGCCCAACCCGGTTTCCGCCGCCCTCAGCCTCGTGATGAGCTTCCTCGGACTGGCGGCGCTCTTCGTCAGCCTGGACGCCTTTCTCCTGGGCATCATGCAGGTGCTCGTATATGCCGGCGCCGTGATGGTGCTCTTCTTGTTCATCATCATGCTGCTCGACCTGAAAGCCGAGCGGCTGCGACGGACCGGGGTGGGCGTCATGCTCGGCGGCCTGCTGGTGGCCATCCTCTTCATCGGCCAACTCGTCTATGTCCTCCAGCGCCTCCCCGGCGGCCAGGCGGGCGCCCCGGCCCTCGGCGGCGCGGTCAGCGGCAGCCGCAGCGACGTGCGCCTGGTGGGCATGGCCATCTTCACCGACTACAACCTGCCGCTCCAGATCGTCGGCGTGCTCGTTCTGGTCGCCACGGTGGGCGTGATCGTTCTCTCCAAACGCGAACTAAAGTAAGGATGAAGGCAGACCCTCCCTAACGGCGTCTTTCCCCTCTCTTCACCTTTCATCCTTTCCTCTCATGGTCACGCTCAACGACTACCTGCTCGTCAGCGGTCTGCTGTTCGCCATCGGCTTCGCGGGGGTGCTCATCCGGCGCAACCTGATCATCATGTTCATGTGCCTGGAGTTGATGTTGAGCGCGGCCAACCTGTCGCTGGTGGCCTTCTCCCGCTTCCAGGTCGGCGCCGACGGCAACC
>CAXTFX010000483.1:0-3756 GCA_964243185.1 uncultured Chthoniobacterales bacterium | reverse complement strand
ACGC
This sequence comes from uncultured Chthoniobacterales bacterium, assembly GCA_964243185.1. Classification (GTDB taxonomy): domain Bacteria; phylum Verrucomicrobiota; class Verrucomicrobiia; order Chthoniobacterales; family SZAS-18; genus CAXTFX01. The sequence continues at coordinate 3,752 of CAXTFX010000483.1, read as the reverse complement.
CCCTCAACGCCATCCTCGGCTTCGGCCAACTCCTCGAGCTCGAGGAGCTGAACCTCCGGCAGACGGAGAGCGTCGAGCACATCCTGCGCGCGGGCCGCCACCTGCTCGGCCTCATTGACGAAGTGCTCGACATCGCCCGCATCGAGAGCGGCCGGCTCGACCTCGCCCCGGAGCGGGTGGAGCTCGGCCCGTTCCTGCGGGAGGCCGCCGGCCTGGTCGCCCCCCTGGGGGATCAGCTCGGCGTCACCTTGCAGGTGCGGGACCCCTCCCCGGCGATGGGCGTGGAGGCGGACCGCGGCCGGCTCAAGCAAATCCTGATCAACCTGCTCGCCAACGCCATCAAATATAACCGCCCGGGCGGCCAGGTCGAACTCCGGGCGGAGTTGACCGCCCCCCGGCGGGTGCGGGTGACGGTGCGGGACACCGGTTGGGGCCTCGCCCCGGAACTGCTCGCCAAGCTCTTCACCCCCTTCGAGCGGCTGGGCGCGGAGTTTCACGCCGTGGAGGGCACCGGCCTGGGGCTGACGGTTTCGCAGCGCTTGGCGCAGGCGATGGGCATCCAGCTCGGGGTGGAGAGCACGCCCGACGTGGGCAGCACCTTCTGGGTGGAGCTGCCCCTGGCCGACGCGCCCGAAACCGGGCCGGGTCCCTGCGGCGACCCCCCTCCCGGCGGGAACCCCGGGGGCCGGGCGGAGCCGGTCGCCTCGTCCGGCCGTTTGCTCTACATCGAGGACAACCCCTCCAACCTGGCCCTGGTCAGATCCATCCTGACCCGCCTGCGCCCTGGCTGGCAGCTCCTGAGCGCCGCCGACGGGGCGGGCGGCCTGGGCCTGGCGGCCCGCGAACCCCTGGACCTGATCCTGCTCGACCGCCAACTGCCCGACCTCGGGGGGGAGGAGGTCCTGGCGAGGCTGCGGACGCTTCCGCGGGCTGCCGCGGTGCCGGTGGTCATCCTCAGCGCGGACGCGAGCCAGGCGGCGCGCGAGCGTCTGCTGGCGGCGGGCGCGCAGGGTTACTTGACCAAGCCCCTGGAAGTTTCCGCCCTCCTGCGCGCCCTGGACGCGGCGGGCCTCCGGTCCCGCGGATCGCGGTTATCCGGGTAAACCCCGCTCGATCGACTCCCGGCGGCGGCGGTTCCGCGCGGGTCGGGCCGTTCAGATCGCCGCGAGCGCGCGGGCGAGGTCCGCCCGGAGGTCGTCCACGTCCTCGACCCCGACGGACAGGCGCACCAGGGCGTCGGAGATGCCCAGGGCGGCGCGCTGCTCGGGGGGGATGGAGCCGTGCGTCATCAGGGCCGGGTGCTCGATCAGGCTCTCGACGCCGCCGAGGCTCTCGGCCAGGGCGAACAGGTGCGTGTTTTCCAGGAACCGGCGCGCCCCGGCGAGGTCCGTTGCCAGGGTCAGGGAGATCATGCCGCCGAAGCCGCCGATCATCTGGCGGCGGGCCAGCTCGTGCTGCGGGTGGCTCTCCAACCCCGGGTAATGGACGCGCGCCACCGGCGGCTGCCCTTCCAGCCAGCGGGCCAGGTCCAGGGCGCTGCGGCAGTGGCGCTCCATGCGTAGGGACAGGGTCTTCAGCCCGCGCAGGACCAGGAAACTGTCAAACGGGCCGAGGACGGAACCGACGGCGTTTTGCAGGAAGGCGAGGCGGTCGCCGAGCTCGCGGTTTTCGCCGACGACCACCGCGCCGCCGACCATGTCGGAATGGCCGTTGAGGTATTTGGTCACGGAATGGACGACGAGGTCGAAGCCCAACGCCAACGGGCGCTGGAGGTAAGGGCTGGCGAAGGTGTTGTCGGCCACGGCCAGCGCGCCGTGCTCGCGGGCGATCCGGCCGATGGCTTCCAGGTCGGCGAGCCGGAGCATGGGGTTGGTCGGCGTTTCCACCCAGACCATGCGCGTCTCGGGCCGGAGGGCGGCGAGCAGACCCTTCGGGTTGGTGAGGTCCACGAAGGAAAAGGACAGGTTCGCGGAGCGCCGGCGCACGCGCTCGAACAGCCGGAAGGTGCCGCCGTAGAGGTCGTCGCTGGCGACGACGTGCGCGCCGGAGTCCAGGGCGTCGAGCACGGTGGCCATCGCCGCCAGGCCGGAGGAGAACGCGAAGCCGCGGGTGCCGCCCTCCAGGGCCGCGACGCACCGCTCGAAGGCCGAGCGCGTCGGGTTGACCGACCGGGCGTAGTCGTAGCCCTGGTGCACGCCGGGGCTTTGCTGGACGTAGGTGGAAGTCTGGTAGATGGGCGTCATGATGGCGCCCGTGGACGGGTCCGGCGACTGGCCGGCGTGGATGACGCGCGTGGCGAAGGCGTGGGGTTGAGAGTTGTCGCTCATGGATCAAATCTAAAGCCAGCCGGATCGTTTGAAGCGGGAATAGATGAACACGCAGGCCGCCACCGTGAGAGCGAGGATGACCGGATAACCGTAGTCCCAGTTCAACTCCGGCATGGTCTTGAAGTTCATCCCGTAGATGCCGGCCACCATCGTGGGCAGCGCGATGATCGCCGCCCAGCTCGCCAGCCGCTTGGTGACCTCGTTCTGCGAGATGGAGATCAAGGAGAAGTTTGCGTCCAGCGCGGCCGTCAGCAGCTCGCGCAGGATGTCCACCATCTCGTTGATGCGGAGGGCATGGTCGTAAACGTCCCGGAAGTAGGGCCGGGTGTCCTCCGAAATCACCTCAAAGTCAATGCGCATCAAACGGTTGCAGATGTCAATCAATGGTGACACCGAGCGTTTGACCTCGAGCAGGTCGCGCTTGAGCGAGTAAATCTGCGCCGTGGTGTCGCGGCTGAAAGTCTCGCCGAAAATCCTGTCCTCCAAGGTCTGGAGCTCCTCTTCGAGGGTGTTCACCAGCGGGAAGTATTGGTCCACGATGGCGTCCATCAACGCATACAGCGCGAAGCCGGGACCCTTGCGGAGAAGCTGCGGCTTGGCTTCGCAGCGGGCGCGGACGTCCGTGTAGGCCAACGACGAGCCGTGCCGCACGGAAACCAGGTATTTCGCGCCGACGAAAAAGTGCGTTTCCCCGAACTCGACCCGGCCCGTCTCGGCGTTGCGTTGCGCGGTGCGCAGCGCGATGAAAAGCGCGTCGCCATAGGCTTCGATCTTGGGGCGCTGGTGGGCGCAGTGGGCGTCCTCGACGGCGAGCTCGTGCAGGCAGAATTCCTCCTGGACCTTCCGGAGCGTTTCCTCGCTCGGTTCGTGGAGGCCGATCCAGATGAAACGGTCGGGCTGCTGGAGGGCACCTTTGATCCCCCCGAGGTCAAGGTGGCAGTCCCGGCGGCCGTCGGCGTAGGCGACGCACTTGACCACCCCGCTCGCCGCGACCGGGCTCCCCTCCGGTTGGACAACGCTGGGCGGGTGGTTCATGGGAGGCGGCGGCGCAGGAAGGCCAAAAGATCGGAGCGAGTGATTAAACCCAGGAAACGTTCCCCGTCCATGACGATGGCGACGCGGCCCCGGTCGAACACGGGCAGGAGCCGGTCGAAGCCCGCGTCGGGCGAGAGCGTTTCCAGCCGGTCGCTCATGGCCGCGCGCACCGGGGCGCGGAAGCCCGCCGGGTCCGCGTGGACCTTCACGAGCACGTCGCTCTCGTCCAGGATGCCCAGGACGCGGCCGGTGGCCGCGTCCACCACCGGGAGCTGGGAGATGTCCGTGGCCCGCATCCGCCCGAAGGCGGTGAGCAGCGTGTCGTCCGGGCCGACGGTGACGACCTCGCCGGCCTCGTGGCGGTGCAGGATCAGGTCGCGCAGGTCGCCC
>CAXTFX010000482.1:0-3764 GCA_964243185.1 uncultured Chthoniobacterales bacterium | reverse complement strand
GACCGGGGGCGGGCGGGGCGCCGGCCGACCCGGCGAGGCCGTAGGCGCCCGGCAGGTGGCGCATCAGCCCGGCGGAACCGGCGAACACGACCGGCCGCGCCAGCCGCGCCGCGGCGTGGGCGAGGGCGCGCAGGTCGTCGTCCGTTTCCGCGTCGCAGGCCAGCGCCTCCCGACCGGCCAGCGCGTGTGCGAGGAGGACGTCGGTCAGGGCGTCGGCGCCGGCGCGGACCGTTTCCAAGTCCACCAACCCGGCGTCCAGCCCGCCGTGGGCGTGGAGCAGCGCGGGCACGTCGGCTACGCCGGAGAGCTGCTCGTTGCGCCAGACGGCGCTGGTCTCCAACGGCTCGCCCGCCAGGAACATCCGCCCGCCGCGCGTGGTCCGCCCCGTGCCGGGGAACGCGGGCGCCACGACGGCGAGCGCCGGGGCGCCGAACACCCCCGCCGCCGCGCGCCGGGCGGCGGCGATCTCCCGGGCGAAGTTCCCGCGCAGGGTCGAATCAATCTTCTTGTAAACGATCCGCGTGACGCCGCCCGGCCGGCCCAGCGTCGCCACCGCGCGGGCCGTCGCCTCGTCCGCCGCCGCGGGCGTCGCCCGGCGCGTGTCGGTGTCGAAGGCGACCACGTCCGCGTCCAGTTCCACGGCGCGTCGCAGGTCGCCGAAGGCGACGACCACGGTCGGCAACCCCGCCAGCGTGCAGGCGATCCCGCAGTCCGCCGCGCCCGTCAGGTCGTCGGCGACGATGACGATGGTCGCGGGCATGGCGGCGTCAAGAACCGGGGGTTTAAGGGAACGGGATGCGGACCGTCGGGCGGGGCGTCGCCACCGTTGCCACCCTCGCCGGCTCGCCGCTGGGCAGGCCGCCGTCCTCCGGGGGCGCGGTGCCGTCCCCGCCGTTGACCCGTTTGGCCCACCACGCCGTCACCAGGGGGACGACGATGGCCGTGACCACGACGCTTGCCGCCACCAGCACCGTCGCGAACTTCGCCGCCTCCGCGTAGGCCGGGTTCGCGGTGGCGACCAGCGCGGGGACGCCCGCCGCGTTGCCGGCCGTGGACGCCGCCGAGAGCCCGGCGACGCCGTTGCCGCCCGTCAGCCGGTCCGCGAAGAACAGCGCCACGCCGGTGATGGCCACCACCGCCAGCCCGAGCAGCAGCCCGAGCAGCCCGGCCTTGACGACGTTGTTCAGGTCCAGCGTGAACCCCAGCGCGAAGGCGAAGAACGGGATCAGCGGCGGCGCGGCCCGGCCGAAATACTCCCGGCAGCGCGGGTCCAGGTTGCCCAGGACGATGCCGACGACCAGCGGCAGGATGGCCCCGGCGAGGTCCTGCCACTTGAAGAACGCCAGCCCGGCGATGCCCAGGGTGAGCATGGTCAGCAGCGGCCCGCTTTCGAGGGTCATCACCGAATACGCGCCGACGTCCTTCGGCCGCCCGTATTTGCCCATCAACGCCATGTAAAGCCCGCCGTTGGTGTCGTTCATCGCCGCGACCACCGCCAGGGTGGACAACCCGAGGAACGGCCCCGCGCCGACGGGTCGGTCGCCCAGGATGCGCCCGAGGACCACGCCGGCGATCACCCCGCAGAGGATCTTCGTGATGAGCAGCGTGCCGCCCTTTTTCAGGATGTAGGGCGTGGCGCGCAGCTCGATGGTTGTGCCCATGCAGACGTAGAAGATCGCCAGCACGGTCAGCGGGGCGACGAACAGCGCCTTGGTGAACGAGCCGAAGTAGTCCGCCGTGCCGGGGGCGAAGGTCTTAAAGATGGCGCCGAGCAGCAGCGGCACGACCATCAGGCCGCCGGGGACGCGCTCGATGGACCGCAGGATGGGAACGCTCATAACAACAACTCGGGGGGAGGCGAACGGTTTGTTGATGGATTCGCGCGCCGACGTAATCCGGCCGGTGGAAATGATGCCGGGCAGGCTATGCTCGGCCCGTCATGCCCCTGCGCGATTTCTTCCAACGGGTCCCCGAGGCCCCGACCAACCCGAATCCCGTCCAGGACCGCGCCGCCCGGCGTTTTGACGTCGCTGACCTCTACCGCGGCCCCGTCGCGGACGACGAAACGCCCGCCGCGGACGGTGTCGCCGCCGGCCCCCGTCTCGACGAGAAGCTTCGCCAGGCGTATTTCTGGATCGTCAACACGGCGATCATCTCGCCGCACTACGACATCGAATACAACGACGCCCCGCCGGCCTCGTTCGTCCTCGGCGACTCGAAATCCCGGCTCACGCTGCCCTCCGCGCAGAGTTATTCCTCGTTCGTCCTGCTCCCTCTCCTGACGTTCGCCGCCCGCGCGAAATGCCTGTTCATCGGCGGCCCCGGGCGCGGGAAAACGGCTTCCGCCACGCTCATGGGCGTGCTCGCCGGCTACCCCGTGCGCGAGGTCCGCCGCGGGATGCTCCACGGCCACCCGCAGATGACCGTGGCCGACCTGCTGGGCAACCCCCTGCCCGCCGACCTCGTCGCCGCGCAGAGCATGGACGCCATCCGCATCGCCTGGCGCTCCTGGCTCGGGGCGCGCGTGAAGATCATTGACGAATACAACCGCATCCCGACCCGCACGCAGTCCGCCCTGCTGACGGTCATGGGCGACAACTACGCGGAAATCCTGGACCACGTCTGCGAGTGCCCGGAATCCGCCTGGTATCTCACGGCCAACGACGACACCGGCGGCGGCACCTACCCCGTCATCGAGGCCCTGCGCGACCGCATTGACGTCGTCGTCCCCGCCCTGGCCTTCAACCCCCGCTTCCTCGGCGACCTGCTGGCGCGGGTGGAGGAGCGCGTCCGGCCGGAGGACGTGGTCCCCCGCCAGCTCGTCTTCACCGAGGCGGAGATCGACCGGATGGGCGACGAGATTCGCGCCGTGGAACTGCCCGTCCCGGTGCGTCGGCGGCTGGAGTTCTTCGCCAGCCAGTTCGAGTTCTGCGAGGTCGGCGGCGAGGGTTTTGAGGCGAAAACCAAGGACACCGTGCGCCTGGCCGGCGTGGACTGGAACAGCGTCACCGCCCGCGAGACCGGCCGCGACCGGCTCAAGGACCTCGGCTGCCAGACCCTCAACGGCCTGTCGGTAAGGGCGTTAATGACGTTGATCGTCTTCGCCAAGGCCATCGCTTATTTCCGGGGCAACGCCGCCGTGGAGCCGGACGACGTGCGCCAGACCCTCCCCTTCGTGCTCCACGACAAGCTGCGCGCCGACCCGGAGGCCCCGTTCTTCGACGCCCCCGGCCACGGCGTCTTCCGCACTGACCGCGTCGGCTGGCTGCGCCGGTTGTGGGAGCTGGCCGGCGCGGATTTCGACCGGCTGGACCTGGACCGGGAGGACCCCGTGGGCGCCTGGGGCGAGGAGTTCGCCCGCGGACTCGACGGCGTCTCCGAGCGCGAGGCCCGGGCGCGGCTGGTCAAGATCGAGCGCCTGATCGCCGACTGGGCCAAGGGCGGCAAGCTCTACGGCCACCTCTACGACGATCTGCTCAAGCTGAAGTATTTGCACCAGCGTTACACCAACTATCTCCGCTGGCTGCGGACGCGATAACCCAAGGTGCCCCCGATGCTCTCCGCCCCCTTCGCCGCCGTCTTGCGGTCCGGCCGGGAAACGTTCAACGCCCGGTTCGCCCACGCCCGCCGCGCCATGCCGGCACTGGGGGACGGCGAACGCTTCGCCGCCTTCCTGCGGGACGCCGCCGACCCGGTGGTCGCCGCCGTGCCCGGGGCGGCCGCCGCGGCGGTCGGGGCGGCCGTTTACGAGGTCGCCCTGGAAC
>CAXTFX010000481.1:0-3766 GCA_964243185.1 uncultured Chthoniobacterales bacterium | reverse complement strand
GAGGTAAACGGCCTTCAGGTTGACGGCCATCGTGCGGTCCCAGGCGTCGTCGGTGACGTCCTCCGCGGGTTCGAGCGCGACGATGCCGGCGTTGTTGACGAGGATGTCCACGCCGTCGCCGAAGCGCGCGGCGACCTCGCCGACGACGCGCTCGACCTCAGGCCGCGCGGTGACGTCGGCGACGAACCCCACGGCCTCGTGCCCGTTCCCGGTGAGGCGTGCGGCCGTGGCGTGGACGGATTCGCTGCGGTCCACGAGGGCCAACCGCGCACCCTTCTCGGCGTAGAGCGTGGCGATGGCCTCGCCGATGCCGGCGGCCCCGCCGGTGATGAGGGCGACCTTGCCGGTGAGGGAAAAGTTCTTGTCGAAGCCGGTAAACGCTTTCATTGGGAAAATGTTCCCCGGCCCGCCGGCGCTTCGGGTCAGCACGGGTGGGCCGGGGTGAGGTGGAGGGGGAGCTTGGCGAGGGCCAGGATTATTTGTTGGCTGCGAGCATCGCGTCCACGTTTTCCTTGGTGATCGGGGTCCAGGGCACGGAATACTCCGCCTCGGCGCCGCTCTTCCAGTCCATCTTGCCCGCGTAGGACTTCCAGATGGGCGAAGTGGGCTGGTAGGACGATCCCTTCACGGCGGCGATGGCGATGTCCAAGGCGCCCTGGGCCTGCGCGTTGGCGTCCTGGAGCACGCTGGTCATCTCGCCGTTCTTGACGGCGGTGAGGGCGTCCTTCACGCCGTCAATGCCGGCGATGGGCATCTTCGTCGGGTCCATGCCGGCGCCCTTGAGGGCCTGGATGGCACCGAGGGCCATCTCGTCGTTCTGGCCGATGATGCCGTTGATCTGGCCGGGGTGGGCGGTCAGCCAGTTCTCCGTGAGCGCCAGCGCCTCGGAGCGCGACCAGTTGGCGGTCTTCATCTCCAGGATTTTCACGGTGTCCTTGTGCTTGTTGAGGACGTTCATGTTGCCCTGGCGCCGGTCAATCTGCGCGGACTGGCCGATGGGGCCTTCGATGATGACGACGTTGCCCTTGTAACCCATCTTGGAGAGCACGGCTTCGGCCTCCAGCTCGCCGCCGATGACGTCGTCGGAGCCGATGTAGGACTTGATCTGCTTGGAGTTCACGCGGGCGTTGGAGACGACGACGGGGATGTTCGCCGCGACGGCCTTTTCCACGGCGGCGGCGCCGGCTTCCTTGTCAATGGGCACGAAGATGATGGCGTCAAACTTCTGCGCGGCCATCGTCTCGAACTGGTTGTTCTGCACGGAAGCGTCGTAACGACCGTCGAAGACCGTGATCTCTACCTCCTTGTTCTTCACGGCCGGATGCTCCTTGAGCGACTTGGTCCAGATCTGCATGAACTCGGCCTTGAGGCCATAGACGGCGGCGCCGACCTTGAGCGGCTTGCCGGGGTCGGCGGCGAGGGCGGCGGTGGACCAGCCGCCGGCCGTGAGGAGCACGGCGGCAGAGGCGATGAGTTTGAGGGAGGTGCGACGTTTCATGGGGTTCTGCTGGTGTGGTGGTTGGTTTTGGTTTAATCCGGGGAAACAACCGACCCGGAAAATGGGGACAGTGTCTACTCGCGGGAGCGGCGGCTGGGGTCGAGCAGCACGGCTAGAACGATGATGGCGCCCTTGATGACCTGTTGGTAGTAGGAGGAAACGCCGAGCAGGTCCAAGCCGTTGTTGATGACGCCGATGATGAGCGCCCCGAACATGGAGCCCACCGGCGAGCCGATGCCGCCGCTCAGGCTGGTGCCGCCGATGACGACCGCCGCGATGGCGTCGAGCTCGTAGGCGACCCCAGCCTGGGGCAGGCCGGAGGTGGTGCGCGCCGTCAGGATGACGCCGCCGAGCGCCGCGAGCAGGCCGCTGATGACATAGACGGCGAGGATGATGCGCTTGGTGCGGATGCCGGAGGTCAGGGCGCTGCGCTCGTTGCCGCCGACGGCATAGACGTAGCGCCCGAAGCTGGTCTTCGCCAGCACCAGCCAGGACAAGGCGACGACGGCGGCGAAGATCAGCACGGGCACCGGGACGCCGAAGACCAGCCCGCGGCCGAGGTCGAGGAACGTGCCGCCCAGGTTCGGGATGGGCTGGCCGTCAGAGTAGATGTAGGTCAACCCGCGCGCGACGGAGAGCATCCCCAGCGTGACGACAAACGGCGGGATGGCGAGCTTGGCGACGACGAACCCGTTGACCAGCCCGAGCCCCAGGCCGGCGAGCAGGCCGGCCCCGACCACCAGGGCGAGGTTCTGCGGCTCGTGCCCGTTCATCCTGGTCGCCAGGCTGGCGGAGACCATGCCGGCGAAAGCCAGGGTGGAGCCGACGGAGAGGTCAATGCCGCGGGTCAGGATGACAAAGGTCATGCCGATGGCCAGGATGCCGTTGATGGATGTCTGCCGCAGGACGTTGATGATGTTGCCGCGCGTCAGGAAATACGGGCTGGCGAACGAGAGCCCCACGCACAGGGCAATGAAGGCCAGGATGATGCCGAAGCGCGTCGCCCACGTCGCCGCGCGCGAGAACCGGCCCGGCCCGCGCGGACCCGCCGCGGGCGCGGCGTCCGGCGTGGCCGTTGCGGAGGGAATGTTGGTGGCAACGGGGGATGGCATCGGGGAAGAAAGAGGGGAAGGCGAAGGCAGGCTGGTTTCAGGAGGCCAGGTGCAGCAGGTCGGCCTGCGCGGCGTCCCCACGGGCGATCTCGCCGGCGACGCGGCCCCGGCGGAAGATGACCACCTTATCGCTCATGCCGAGCACCTCCGGGATCTCCGAGGACACCATCACCACGGCGAGGTTGCGGCAGGCGCACTCCGACATGAACTGGTAGATCTGGCGCTTGGAGCCGACGTCCACGCCGCGCGTGGGTTCGTCCAGCAGCAGGATGCTCGGCTCCGTCAGCATCCAGCGGCTCAACACGACCTTCTGCTGGTTGCCGCCGCTCATCGTCCGCACCGGGGCGTCCGGCGAGGGCGTGCGGATGGACAGCCGCCCGATCATGTCGCCGACGCGGTGGCGCTCCTGGCGGGCGTTGATGAAGGACAGGTTCGTCACGTCGTCCAACGACGACAGGGAGATGTTCTCCTTGACCGTGCCGGTCATCACCAGGCCGCTGGCCTTGCGGTCCTCCGTGACCAGCGCCAGGCCGTGGCGCACGGCGTCGGCGGGCGCGGCGATCCGCACAGGTTCACCGTTGATCCTGACCTCCCCGGCGTCGGCCCGGTCCAGGCCGAAGAGGCAGTCGAAGAACTCGCTGCGGCCGGAGCCCATCAGCCCGTAGATGCCGAGGATCTCCCCCCGGCGCACGTCCAGGTTGACGTCCTGGAATTTGCCCCGCCGCGTGAGCCCGCGCACGGACAGCAGCAGCTCGTCGCCCGGCGTGTTCTCCTTGACGAACTCGTGCTCCAGGTCGCCGCCGAGGATGTGCTGGATCAGCCCGCGCCGGTCGGTGTCCGCGACGCGCCCGGCGGCCACGCTGCGGCCGTCGCGGATGACGGTGAACTCGTCCGCGATGGCGAAGATCTCCGTCATCCGGTGGGAGACGTAGATGATGCTTTTTCCCTGGCCGACGAGCAGGCGGATGGTGTCGAAGAGCTTGCGGGTCTCCGCCTCGCCGAGGGCGGAGGTGGGCTCGTCCATGATGAGCACCTCGGAGTCGTGCGAGATGGCCTTGGCGATCTCCACGAGCTGGACCTGCGCGAGGCTCAGGCGGCGCATCATCGCGCGCGGGTCGAGGTCGAAGTTCAACCGGCCCAGCAGCTCCCGCGTCAT
>CAXTFX010000480.1:0-3785 GCA_964243185.1 uncultured Chthoniobacterales bacterium | reverse complement strand
GTTGCGTGCCGATGAGCTTGTCCACGGCGTTGTGCCGGCCCACGTCCTCGCGCCGATTGAGCAGCCGGCCCGCGGGATCGAACAGCCCGGCGGCGTGCAGGCCGCCGGTGCGCTCGAAGACCTCCTGCGTCTCACGCAGCACGTCCGGCAAGCGGTGGATGAGCGCGGCGTCGAACGTCGGCCCGTCGCCCGAGAGGATCTGCCGCCCGCCGGGGCGGGACAGGCCGAGGGCGTCAATGGACGTCTTCCCGCACACGCCGCAGGAGGACGAGGTGTAGAAGTGCCGCTCCAGCCGGCGCAGGTCCACCCCCACGCCGTCGCGCAGTTCCACGCGGACGACGTTGCCCGGGTTCTTCGCGTCACCCGGGGTGTCAACGCGCTCGACCTGCGCGGCGGGGTCGCTGAGGATGCCCTCGGTGAACAGGAAGCCGATGGCCAACTCCGGGTCGTTTCCCGGCGTGCGCATCGTCACCGAGACGCTCTTGTGGACGCGCCAACCGCGTTGGGCGTAGCCGAGCTGGATCTCCAGCGGCTCCTCCACGGCCAGGGCGTCCGACCGGGCTTCGGCAACGCGGCCGACGACGCGGAGGATGGCCAATTCCCGAACGCTGGCGGCGGCCACGTGCATCGGGGAGGTTAAGGTCGGAGGAGCCTCACGCAAAGGCCGCGGAGGTCGCAAAGGGGGAGAAGATGGGTGGGGGAACAGAAGTTGGGTGGCGAACGGGAACCCTGGTCGTTGACCCCGGGATCCTCCGCTTTCCTCCTCTGCGACCTCCGCGGCCTTTGCGTGAGGCTCCTCCGGCCTTACGTTTTCGGATGTCGTCCCCCACGATCCTGCAACCCCCGTTGCGCCTCCTGCGCCTCTGGACTTCCCCGGCGCACAACTTCTACGGCCACCACGGCCGACCGCCGGGGGAGGCGCCGACGCTCGAAGTCCCGGAGGTGGAGCTCGTGGCGGGTCAAGGCATCGCGGGGGACCGCTTTTTTGGCCACAAGGAAGGTTACAAGGGACAGATCACCTTTTTCGACGAAGCGGTGTTCGGGCGTCTGTGCGCGGAGTTTGGCGTTTTCCACAAGGACCCCGGCGTCTTGCGCCGCAACGTCCTGACCGCGGGCGCTGATCTGAACGGGTTGATCGGCAGAGAGTTCGAGTTACAGGGCGTCGTCTTCCGCGGCCGGGAGGAGTGCCGGCCGTGTCACTGGATGGACGCGGCGTTTGCCCCCGGCGCGGAGTTAGCGATGCGCGGCTTCGGCGGGCTGCGGGCGGAAATCCTCACGGATGGCGTGCTGCGTGCGGAGGCGGTGCCCGCGGGGGCGGAACGGTGAAACCCGCCCGCGTCGCCGTCGCTCCCGGCGTGTTCCTCGACCCCCGGCTCGGGGTGTTTCACGAGGGCGAAGGCTGGCTGGCGGTGGCGGACCTGCACTACGGATACGAGGTGAGCCTGCGGGCGGCCGGGGCGCTGGTGCCGGCCTACGGGATGGACGACGTCGAGGGGCGCCTGCGCGGGTTGCTCGCGGATTACCGCCCGGCGCACCTGCTGCTGCTGGGGGACCTCGTCCACTCCGGGGCGGCCCGCGCGGAGGCGGACGCCCTCCTCGCCCGGCTCCGGGAAACGGCCGCCGCGGCGGGTGGCGAGGTGGTCGCGCTGCTGGGCAACCACGACCGGCGCGCCTTTGCCGGGGCGGGGCTGGGGGAGCACTTCGCCACGAAGGGATTCTTCTTTCACCACGGCGACCGCCCGGCGCCGGCGGAGCTCGTCGGGGGGCGCACCGTCGTCGAGGGGCACCACCACCCGGCGGCGACCCTGCGGGACGGCGCGGGGTTGGCCCTGAAGCTGCCCGCCTTCCTCATCAGCGCCGACGGCCGGCGTTGGACGCTGCCGGCGTTTTCCCCGTGGGCGGCCGGCGGCGGTCGGAGCCGCGACGGGGCGGGCGCGCGGCGCTGGCTGTGCGCGCCGCGGCGGGTGCTGCCGTGGCCGGGTTAGGGGGCGAATCGAATTCACGCCCCGTCAAACCGGATCGCCGCCGAGCGGGCGTGGGCGTCCAGCCCTTCCACGTCGCAAAACGCCTGGATGATAGGTAGCGAGTGGCGCAGGCTCCCCTCGTCCAGCCGGACGATGCTCGTGCGCCGTTGGAACTGGTCGGTCGTCAACCCGGCGAACGACTTGCCCGCGCCGCCCGTCGGCAGCGTGTGGCTGGGACCGGCGAGGAAATCCCCCGCGGCCACCGGGGACCAGCCGCCGAGGAAGATGCAGCCGGCCGTCGCGATGCGGGCGGCGACGCCCTCCGGGTCGGCCGTGGCCACGGATAAGTGCTCCGGGGCATAGCGGTTGACGACCGCGACGGCCTCGTCCAGGTCGCGCGTCAACAGCAGGAACGAACCCGCCCCCTCCAGCGCGGGCCCGAGCTGGGCCTGGCGGCGCAGGGCCGTGACCTGCTCCCCCACGGCCGCCCGGACGGCGAGAAGCAGTTCCTCGGAGTCCGTGACCAGCCCCGCCGCGCTGTCCGGCCCGTGCTCGGCCTGGGCGAGCAGGTCCGCCGCGACCCAGTCCGCCCGGGCGGACCCATCGGCGAGCACGAGCACCTCGCTCGGGCCGGGCAGCAGGTCAATGGACACCGGCCCAAACACCTGCCGCTTGGCCTCGACGACGTAGGCGTTCCCCGGCCCGAAGATCTTGTCCACCGCCCGGATCGTCCCCGTGCCGAAGGCCAGCGCCGCGATGGCCTGGGCCCCGCCGCACTTATAAACCTCCGTTGCCCCCGCCAGTTCCAAGGCGCAGAGGAGCGCTGGGGCCACGTTGCCCTCCCGGTCGGCAGGCGTGGTGACGACGATCTCGGGCACCCCCGCCGCCTGCGCCAGCGTGCAGGTCATAATGGCGGTGGAAACCAACGGCGCGCTGCCGCCGGGCACATACAGCCCCACGCGCCCGAACGGCGCGAACCGCTCGCCGACCTCCGCGCCCTGGCGGTTGCGCATCCGCCAGTCCCGGCGCAGGCTCCGCCCGGCGAAGGCGCGCACGTTCTCGTGCGCCTCGGCGAGCGCCCGCTGCGTGCGCTGGTCCGTGGCGTGGGCCGCCGCGCGAAATTCCTCCGGCGAGACTCGCAGTTGCCCCCCCTCGACCAGCGCCGGCCCACCGAAGCGCGCCGTCAGCTCCAACACCGCCGCGTCCCCCCGCGCCCGCACCTCGGCAAGAATCTTCGCCACGGCCTCCCGCACCCCCTCCGCGGGGGCCGCACGGCGGTCCAGGGTGGCGAGAAAGGCGGGGTAGCCGGGATCGGCGGGGCGGAAGAGGCGCATGGATGCGGAGGACGGAGAGACGCGGAGACGCGGGGACAAATCCCAGAGAAGGGGTCCCCCCGCAAATCAACGGCTCCCCCTCGCCATCTTTCTCCGCGTCTCCGCGTCTCCGCGTCTTTCCGTCTCCCCCTCCGCCCGCCTCCCATACGTCCACCCGCCCCCCAGCGCGCGAACCCCTCCCCACGGAGGACGGGCCCGGGCTTTGCAAGCGGCCGTTTCAGGTTATGAGTATCGCCTTTCTCATGTCCACGGAAACGCCGCTGGCCACGCCAGCCCCGATGACGACGACGCCTTCCCCCAAGGTCTCGTCCAAACGTCTGCCCCCCGGCCCCCCTCTCGATCCGACCGACGAGTCGCTCATGCTCCGCATCCAGGAGCGTGACCCGACCGGGTTGGCCGCCCTCTACGACCGCTACAGCGGCATCCTGAAGAGCCTCATCATGGGCGTGATCCACAACGACGCCGAGGCCGACGACCTGCTCCAGGA
>CAXTFX010000479.1:0-3790 GCA_964243185.1 uncultured Chthoniobacterales bacterium | reverse complement strand
GGGGCGCCCCCGGCGGTGGCGCCGCGGGGCACCCCGCCGGTGGTTGGGGTCAGCGCGGCCGCGGCCCCGGCGGACCCGGCGGGAGAGACCCTGACCCCCGAGGCGGCCCGCGCCTTCCTCGAAGGCTACCTGCGCGACGGCTCCGCCAACGACCTGCGGGCGGAGATGGGCTACTACGCCGAGGAGGTGGATTATTTCAACAAGGGTCCCGCCAGCCGCGACTACATCCGGCACGACGTGGGGAGTGATTATAAGCGCTGGCCCGAGCGGCACTACGAGATCATCGGGCCCGTCACCGTTTCCCCCGGGGCGCAGCCGGGGAAATCCGCCGTGCGCTTTCAGGTTCGCTTCCGCTGCCGCGGAAAAGCCGTGGCGGAGGGACGCACGGAAAACCTTTTCACCCTGCAAGGCACCCGGCTGGCGGAGGTGCGGATCGTCGCCATGAAAGAGCAGCGCCTCCGGTGATCCCCGCGGGGTCGCTGGGGGGGGTGGCCGGTTGCGGGCAGCCTAAAAGTGGCCCAGCGTCAAACGGTTCGTTTCCTGCTTTCCGTGCCCACGTTAGCCCGCGCCCGCCGCCCCACCCGGTGAAAGTCCAACTTAAAATCACCCTGCTGCTCCTCGCCCTGGTGGGCGCGTTCCTGGCGGCGGTGGCCGCCATCAAGACGCACGAGGACCGTCAACTCGCGCGCCTGACGGAGGTGCGCACCCGGGAGAGCGAGGCGTCCTTCGACCGGCGGCTGGGCAAGGAGAGCGAGCCCCTGGCGGAGCTGGTCAACGATTTCTCCGCCTGGGACGACATGGTGCTCGCCGTGGCCCAGGCGGACACACGGTGGCTGCGGGAGAACGTGGGCGGGGTGAACCTGGCCCAGTCCAACGCCAACGCCATCTGGGTGTTCGACCCGGCCGGGCACCGGCTGCACGCCGTGGACAACCTTTACAGCGACGTCGCCCTGGGGCTGCCGTTCCCGCCCGCCGCCTTCGAGAAACTCGGCCGCGAGAAGTTCGGCCACTTTTACGTCGAGGTGCCCGGCGAGGGCTGGATGGAGGTCCGCGCCGCCGCCGTCACGGGGTCCGACGACGCCGGCCACCGGGGCCACCCGCGGGGCTACCTCTTCGCCGGCCGGCTCTGGAACGCGCCCAACCTCGGGGAGTGGGCGCTGCTCTCCAACAACGACCACGCCTACATCCTGCCCGCCGCCGTGACCCCGCCCGCGGCCGGCCGCGGGGACGTGCGCGACGGCACCGTGCTCTTCACCCGCGACCTGCCCGGGTGGGACGGCGCGCCCGTGGCCCGGCTGATCGTGCGTAGCGTGCAACCCGTCATCGGTCAACTCCGCGAGAGCAGCCGTCAGCTTCTCTGGGCCATGCTGCTCTTCGCGGCGACCCTGCTCGGGCTGTTGAGCCTGCTGCTCGTGCGCTGGGTGGGCCGGCCCCTGCACCTGATCTCCGAGAGCCTGTGGCGGCAGGACCTCGCGCCCATCGCCCGCCTGGAGCGCACCCGCAGCGAGTTCGGCGGGCTGGCCCGGCTGATCCGCCACTTCTTCGAGCAGCGCGACAGCCTCGTCGAGGAGATTCACGCTCGCGAAACCTCCCAGGCCGCCCTGGCCAAGCGCGAGGAGGAGCTGCGCCACGCCCAGAAGCTCGAAGCCGTCGGCCGGCTCGCCGGCGGCGTGGCACACGACTTCAACAACCTGCTCACCGCCATCCTCGGCTACTCCGAGCTGCTCGTGCAGCGGCTGGGCGGCGACCCCGTCGGCCGCCAGAACGCCGAGCTCATCCTCCAGGCCGGCCGGCAGGCCGCCGCCGTGACCTACCAGCTCCTCGCCTTCTCCCGCAAACAGCTCCTCCAGCCCCGGGTCATTGACCTCAACCTCGTCGTCCGCGACATGGAGCGGCTCCTGCGCCGGATCATCGGCGAGCACATCGAGCTGGCCATCCGCCCCGAGGCCGCGCACGGCCGGGTGCGGGCCGATCCCCACCAGATCGAGCAGGTCATCCTCAATCTCGGCGTCAACGCCCGCGACGCCATGCCCCGCGGCGGCCGCCTGCGTATCGCCACCTCCGACGCCACCCTCGCCGACGACGACACCCGGCCCGAGGCGACCGAGCTGCCGAGCGGGGAATACGTCATCCTCCACGTCTCCGACACCGGCGTGGGCATGACCAAGGAAACGCTGGCGCACATCTTCGAGCCCTTTTTCACCACCAAGGGACCCGGCCAGGGCACCGGCCTGGGGCTGGCCACCGTTTACGGCATCGTCAAACAGTCCGGCGGCGGCGTCATGGTGGACAGCATCCCCAACAAGGGGAGCACGTTCCGCATCTACCTGCCCGCCGAGCACGCCCCGCTGGACGCGCCCGTGGTCCCCCCGCCGCCGACCGCCCGCCCCCCGCTGGAGGCGGAAACCATCCTCGTCGTCGAGGACGAGGAGATCGTCCGCGAGCTGGTCTGCACCGTGCTCGCCGAGCAGGGCTACCGCGTGCTCCACGCTCCCGACGGCCGCGCCGCCCTCGCCCTCGCGACGGGCGAGGGGAACGGGACGGCCGCCCCGCCGTCGGCCCCGCGGTTCGACCTGCTCATCACCGACGTGGTCATGCCCGGCATGAGCGGCCCCGACCTGGTGGCGCGGCTCACGGGGGGGCGCCCCGGTCTGCGCGTGCTCTTCGTGAGCGGCTACTCGGAGAACGACATCTCCGACCAGGGCATCATCCATGCCGGCATCCACTTCCTGGAAAAGCCCTTCACCCCCGACGCGCTGGTGCGAAAGGTGCGGGGAATCCTGGATGAACCCTTGCCGCCCGGGTCGCCGCCGCCGCTGCCGGAAACCCCGGGTTCCAGGCACCAGATCCCGGTGGAACGGGACGAGGCGCTGGAAATTCTGCCGTGACGAAGGACGAACGTTGGGCGTTGTTCACGTGGCCACGGCCCCGCGCCGACCCGGCCGGCCCATGACCATTACCCTCTACACCGAACTCGTCTCCTCCTGGTGCCACTGGGCCGAGCCCGCCTGGGCGGAGCTGAAGCTGCGGCTCGCCGGCCGGGCGGCGTTCGCCTGGAAGCCCGCCCTCATGGACGCCTCGGGCCTGCCTGCCTCCCGCGCGCAGTGCGAGTGGTATTACCGCCGCAGCGGCACGCACGTCCGCTCGCCCTACCCGCTCAACGCCGGCTGGTTTGAAGCCGGGCGGACGGAATACGCCGCCCCCAACCTCGTCGCCGAGGCGGCCAAGGACCTCGGGGTCGGGCCGGACGACGACCGCGTCCGCCTGGGCATCACCCACGCCGCCCTGCGCGAGGGCCGGCCCGTGGGCCGGTGGGAGGAGAGCGTCGCCGCGGCCGTCCGCGCCGTGCCGTGGCTGGGCCCGGACCAGCTCCTCGCCCACGCCCGCAGCCCCGAAGTCGAGGCCCGCGCCCGCGCGGCCACCGCGGAGTTTCACGCCCTGGGCGTCACGCAGCGGCCGGCGTTCCTGCTGGAAAACGCTGACGGCGACCGCGCCGTGCTCTCGGGTCTCGCCACCGCGCCCCCGCTGCTCGCCGCCGCGGAAGCGCTGCTGGCGGACGAGGATTTTGCCCGCGCCTACGCCGCCCACCACGGGGGGCCGCCGCCGGGTTGAGTGCGCGGACCGGGGACGGCCTCTCAAAAGAGCTTGCCTCCCCGCCGGCCGCCCGGTAGGGTTCCCCCCGCCGCCCGGCCCCCAGTGGGAGCCCGGCGTCAGACCCGCGCGGTTAGCTCAGTGGTAGAGCACCTCCCTGACACGGAGGGGGTCACAGGTTCGAACCCTGTATCGCGCA
>CAXTFX010000478.1:0-3804 GCA_964243185.1 uncultured Chthoniobacterales bacterium | reverse complement strand
GGCACGAGCAGACGGACGAAATCCGCGCGGCCTTGACCCCGCTGCGGGCCGCCGGGCACGAGGTGCTGTTCCTGCAACTGCTCGGCCGGGACGAGGCGGCGTTCCCGTTTTCAGGCACGGTTCGCTTCACGGACTGGGAGACCGGGGCCGCCGTGGAGACGGACGCCGACGCCGCCCGCGCGGCCTACCTCGCCGGCCAGGAACGGGAGCGTGCCGGGTGGCGGCGTTGGGCCGGGGCGGGCGGGCCGCGTTCGGCCTACTACGCCGCCTTTCGCACCGACGAGCCGGCGGACCGCGCCCTGCGGGCCTACCTGCGTTGGCGAACGCAACCGTCGGCCGCCCGGTGAGTGGACGCGACGCCGGCCGAAACCCGTTTCCCGGAACCCGATGCTCCACCTCCTCGCCCCGGCCGCGCTGCTGGGACTGCTCGCGCTGGGGGTGCCGGCCGTCCTCCACCTCCGGCGCCCCCCGCCGCCGACGGTGCGCGTGGGCAGCCTGCGGCACCTGGACGCGCGGCCCCGTCGCCGCTTCCAGTGGTGGCGGTGGCGGGACCGCGTGCTCCTGGCGCTACGGTTGACGTTGCTGGCGCTGCTGACCCTCGCGCTGACCCGCCCGGCGTGGCGCCGGCCGCGGGACCGCACCCCGCGCCGCTGGGCGCTGGTGGACCCGGCGGCCGCGTGGTCCGGGCCGGCCCGGGAACGGTTGGCCGCCCGCCGGGCCGCGGGGGATTCCGTCCGGCTCCTCGCCGACGGGTTCCCCGAACTCCGGCCGGGGGAGGTCCCGCGCCCCGACGCCGGTTCCCCCGCCGCGGTGGATGTCTGGTCGCTGTTGCGGGAGGCGGACGCCGGGCTCCCGGCGGGGTCATCGTTGATCGTCTTCTCGCCGGCGCGGCTGGCCTCGCTGCGGGGCGAACGTCCGACGCTGGGCCGCGTCGCGGTGGATTGGGTGGAAACGCCCCCCGCCGCGGTCCCGCCGGCCGCCCCCCCGGCGGCGGCTGAACCCAGGCCGGCGTGGCGCGTCTTCGTCCTCCACACCCCTGAACGCGCGGAGGATGCCCAGCGGCTCGCCGCGGCGGTCCGGTCGGCGGCCTCCCCAGAGGCGGTCATCGTCTTGATAAACCCCGCACGTCCGGCCACCGCGTCGCTTCCGCCCGACTGGGTGTTCTGCCTCGGGGGTCCCCGGCCCGAGGCGCTCGCGGAGGCGGCGGGGGTCGCCGACGCGCGGAACCTGTTCACGGACGCTGGGGACGTGCGGCCCGCGGACGGCGACTCCCCCCCGCCGGGCGTGCTCGTCGCCCCAGAGCTGGCCGGCGGCCCGGACGTCCTCGTGCGTCGGCGCGTTCCCCTCGCGCCGGACGGGGCTGCGCACTGGAGGGATGACACCGGGAAAGCCGTTCTGACGGTGACACGAGAGGACCCCGGCGGTCGGCGGCGGTGGCGGTTCGGCAGCCGCTTCGACCCGGCGTGGAACGACCTCCCGGCGACGACGGGGCTGGCCGAGGTCCTGCACGCCTGGTTCCTCCCGGAGACCGACGAACCCACCGCGGCGGACCCGCGCCTGGCCGGGGCGGAGCAGGCCCGCCCGCGCGCGGGTGCGGTGGTCGCCGGTGAGCGCGCCGCCGCGTGGCCCTGGCCGGCGGACCTTCCAGGCGGTGGCGACGTGGACCTGCGCCCGTGGGCGCTGGCGCTGGCGGCCGGGGGGTTCCTGCTGGAACGTCTCTGGGCGTGGCGCCGCGCGGCGGACCGCCGCCGACCTCTGATTGATGAACCCCGCTGACGTTCTCGCAAGCCTCGCCCGGCGCTGGCGCTGGCGGATGCTCGGGCGGGAGGCCCTGCGGGTGCTCGGGGCGGCCAGCCTGGGCGCTTCCGCCGTGCTCCCGTGGGAACGCTCCGGCTGGTGGGGTCCGCTGGCGGCCGTGGTCGTGGTCGGCCTGTGGACCCAACGGCGTGCCGGCCGGCCCCGGAAGATCGGGCCGGAGCAGGTGTCGCGTCACCTGGACCGCGTTTGCCCGGAGTTGGAGGAGAGCTCCGGCCTGTGGCTGCGGACGCCCGGTTCGCTCGCCGCCCCGGAGCGGCTCCAGCGTCAACGCCTGGACGCGGCGTGGGCAGCCCTGCGCGCGCACGGCGCCCAACCCGGCCGGGCGGCGCCCGCGGGTTTCTGGCAACAATCCCTGGCGCTCTTCGCCACGGGAACGGCGGCATTGGCGTTCGCGGTGGCCTGGCGCTCGACGCACCCGCGTCCAGCGGCCGTGGTGGCGGTCGGCCCCCCGCCCGCGGTCCTCCCGGCCAGCGCCGCGACGCCCCCGGCCGTGCCGGTTCGCCCCCGGCTGGTCGGGGTGGAGTTAACCGTGGTCCCCCCGGCCTACACGGGGCGGGCGCCGCGCACGCTCGCCGGGCTCGACGCGGAGGTCGAGGAGGGGGCGGCGGTGGCGTGGGCGCTGCGTCTGGACGACCCTCTGGCGCGGGAGGTCCGGTTGGTGTTCGGAGAGAACGCGGGCGCCGAGGAACTGCCGTTGCGGGAAGCGGCGCCGGGTTCGGGTTGGGAGGGTTCGCGCGTGGCGGGGGCCGAGGCCGGGTTATACCACTTCGTCGTCCGCCCGGCGGAAGGACCGGCCGGGCGGCTGCCCGAGATCGGCTCTCTCAAGATCGTCCGCGACGCGGCGCCCGTCGTGGCGGTCCTCCGGCCGGCGGACCCGCGCACCGTGCTCGAGCCGGCCGCGGCGGCGGCGGTCGGCGTGCCCGTGGAGGTCCAGGTGACGGACGACTACGGCGTGGGCGGGGCCCGGCTGGTCGTCACGGTCGCCAAGGGCTCGGGCGAGGCGGTCAAGTTCCGCGAGCGCACCCGGGAGTTCGACCCGCCGTCGGGGCCGGACCTTCCGCCCGGTCTCCGGGAACGGAGTTTCGCCACGACGCTGGACCTCGCCGTCCTGGGCATGGAACCCGGCGACGAGTTGTATTTTCACGTCGAGGCGGAGGACAACCACCCCCCGACCGCCCACCGCACCCGGTCGGAAACGCGCTTCGTCGTCCTGCGCGGGCCGGAGAGCGCGCCGGCCGCGGCCGGCCGCGGGCGGGCGGGCGTGAACCTCGTGCCGGAGTATTTCCGCAGCCAGCGCCAGATCATCCTCGACACCGAACGGCTGCTCGCGGAACGGCCGGGGCTGGGGGAACGGGAGTTCCGCCGCCGGGCGGAGGACCTCGGGGCGGACCAGGCACTCCTGCGGCTGCGTTACGGGCAGTTCGTCGGGGAGGAGCACGAGGCCGGCGTGAACGGCGGCGGGGGCGACCACGCGGAGGTGAACCTGGACCCCCGGCGTCCCGGGGTGCCGTCCGAGACGGTGAACGATCCGCGCGCCGGGTTACGCACGGCCATGCGCCTGCGGCTCGAACACGCCGACCAGGCCCGCGGCGGGGGCGGGCACGACGCGGCCCCCGCACCGCCCGATGCCGGGTTGCCGCCCACGGCCGGGCAGATCATCGCGCCCTACGTGGACCAGCACGACTCTCAGGAGGCGGCCACGTTCTTTGACCACGAAACGAAGGCCACCCTGCGCGGGGTGCTGGCGGCGATGTGGACGGCGGAAGGTTCCCTGCGTCCGGGCCGGCTGGAGGAGGCGCTGGCGCCGGAGCACCGGGCGTTGGAAGGACTGAAGGAACTCCAACAGGGCGAACGGCTTTACGTCCAGCGCGTCGGGTTCGAGCCCACCCCCCTGCGCGTGGCCGAGCGTCGCGGCCGAGGCGACCTGGCGCACGCGCCGGCGCGAACCTTCTCCGTTCGCCCGGCGGCCCAGGCGCGGGACGCGCC
>CAXTFX010000477.1:0-3806 GCA_964243185.1 uncultured Chthoniobacterales bacterium | reverse complement strand
TCGCGCACGGCGGCCAGCTTGGGGCTGTTGGCCTTGATCTGCGTGTGGCAGTTCATGCACGTCTGGGTCGTCGGCACGTTGGAGTGCGCGGCCTGCTCGACGTAGGAATGGCAGTAGCGGCAGTCCATGCCGACCTGCGAGACGTGCAGCTTGTGGGAGAACGGCACCGGCTGCGTGGGCATGTAGCCGACGCGGGTGTATTTCGGCGTGAAGTAGTAAGTGATGCCGGCGGTCAGCGCGGTGCCGACGACTCCCGCCGCGATGATGACTTGCAGCGGCATCCGGTTAGACCACTTCGGGAACAGGTTAGCCATGTGAGTCGGTCAGGAAGAGGTCGTTTCAGACCGCCCCGCAGGCAGCCGAGATTGCCAGACTAAGTGCGGGGGGGGATTGCACAACCGAATTCATCGGGAAAAAATGCAGATTTGGCCGTGTCCATTGCCGGCTTTCGGCGGGCGTCGAAAACGGAGGTGCATTAGTGCTTCTAATAGCCCTCGGGACACGATCTCGTCAACCACCACGCGACATTTTTTCCGGGGGCGGCGTCGGGGTAGCTCGCGTAGGGGCGGGCAGGCGCAAGAGCCGGTAACGGCCGCGGTTCTTCTCGTCCACGGTCAAGGCCGGCTGCCAGGGTTGCCCGCGGGCCGTGAGCCGGGCGCCGGCGTCGGCAAACGCTTCCTCCTTGACGAGCAGATATTGGGGGAGCAGGCCGGGGGCGGGCAGGTCGTCCACGCTCGGCACGTAGCGGGGCGACGGGAGCAGGTAAAAGAGGAAGGGCTGGTAGCCGGGGGCGAGAACGTAAGCGGCGCCGCTGCCGGTGGTGGCGGCGTTGAGGCGCTCGGCCACGCGACGCAGGCTGCCCCCGCGCCGCGCCTGCCGGGGGACCACGAGGGCGGCGTAAACGACCGTCACCAGCACGCACGCCGCCGACCCAAACCGGGCCAGATGGGGCAGGGGCCATTTGCCCAGACGGAAGCTCCCCCCGGCCAACGCCAGCAGCAGCGCCGCCGGCACGATCAGCGGCAAGGTGTAGCGGGGCAGACCGCCGGGGAGCAGGCTCACCACGAAAAAGCACGCCGCCGTCGCGAAGCGGCCACCGCGGAGGAGAGTATTCCCTAATGGGACGATCTTTGCCTGCGGCCATCTCCCAGACTCGGTTGTGTCGTCCGCCGTATTCGCTGACGGCACACTTTCCAAAACGGCGGATGACACGGAGGTCGTCTCTCTAGGGGATCGCCAGACCAACGGCAACAGCAACGCCCACGGGAAGAAGTTAAACAGCCCGCGCGGCACGTTCTGAACCCAGTTCCGCCAGCGGAAGCCCCCGTCCTCCACCCGCAGCCGGCCGGTGAACTGCGCGCTCCACGCCCGGGACACCTTCCCCGCCGGCACCGCCCCCCAAAACGGCAGCGCCCACGCCAGGAACATCGCCACCGCCAGCGCCAGCCCCACCCCGGCCGCCGGGTGCGCCAGCTCCCGCAGCCGGCCGGCCCGCCAGAGGACCGCGACGACGACGGCGTAGAAGAACAGCAACAGCAGCGGCCCCTTCATTAACAGCCCCAGCCCGAGCGGCACCGCCGGCACCAGCCACCGGCGCCACGGCGAGCTCCCCGCCCGCCACGCCGCCAGCCAGTCCACCAGCGCCAGCCCGTAGCAGGCCACATAGACGCCCTCGATCTCCGCCAGCCGGCCCTTCTCCATCAAACCGATGCTCGTCAGCGTCAGCAGCGCCGCCGTCAGCCCGCCCGCCGGCCCCAGCAGGGCTCCGCCCCGCCACGCCAGCCCCAGGCCAAGCGCCAGCACGGCCAGGACGCTCGGGGCCCGCGCCGCCCCCTCACTCCGCCCGCCGGAGAGCCGGAACGCCACCGCGATGAGCCAGTTGATCCCCGGCGGCTTGGACAGGTAAACCTCCCCGCCGACGTGCGGCACGAGCCAGTCCCCCGTTTCCAGCATCGTCACCGCCGGCAGGATGCGCCGGCCCTCCTCACCCTTGATCTCCAACGTGCCCAACGCCGGCAGGTAGATGCCCGCCCAGACGAGGAGGACGATCAGCAGGGCGCGCGGGCGGGTCACGGCAGCGGGGGGAAACGGGGTCGGGCGGCGGGCGGAGCTATAGCACCGGCCGACCACGCCCGCCCGCCCGGTCCGGCGGGCGCGAGCGGGAGCGGGAGCGTGCCGCCGCGCCGGGGTGCCCTGCCCGGCACCCACCGCGCCAGGCTGCGGCGTGGAACTTTCCGTGCCCCGATGCACGCGCCGACCTGCCCAAAAACTTTCTTCCCGAACCCGGAGGATGCACCGACCCCCGGGGCTTTCGCCTTAGATGTCGAAGTTCAGCGCCCGGAAGACCCGCTCACGCTCGTCCGTGGCGTCGGGGGCGCCGTCGGCCGTCGCGCCGGGGGCGAGGAGCGCGAGGCTGGTCTCGATCAGGCGCACCATCGCCCCCACGCGCCGACTCAGGCTGAACTCGCTGGGGGTCTCGCAGGTGTAAACCCGCCGGGCGTGCTCCCGGTAGAGGAAAATGGCCTCCGGGTAGCCGGGCACCTTGCCGACGTGGTAGCGGGTGCTCAACACGCCGTCCTTGAAGCGGCGGCCGTCCACCACCCGGCGCGGCTCGGGCGGGATGAACTCGGCGGCGGCGTCGAGCAGCTCCCGGCCCCAGCTCCGGTGCAGGCGGCGGAGCTCGTAGAGATAAACCCCCTGCGCGTCGAAATCCTCGTGCAGCGTGAGGGCGAGGTCGAAGCGCCGACCGGCGAGGAGGGCCTTGAGCTCGGGCACGGGGGTGGCGTCGCCGTCGCGGAAGATGCGGTTGAGGTCGGTGCCGTGCTCGTCGGTGCGCTGGTTGTGGGTGAGGCCGAACGGGTTCAGGCAGGGCGCCAGGAACACGGGCAGCTTCGCCGCACGGGCCACGGCCGGCAGGTGGTGCTCGGCCCACTGCGCGAGAGCCTCCGGCGGCGCGGGCTCGTCGCCATGAATGCCGGCGGAGATGTAAACCCCGCCCCGCCGGCGCTCCGCCGACGGGCGGGTCTGGAGGAAATACACGGTGAAATCGCCGGCCTGCGCGAAAGGCTCGAGCTTCAGGCCGCTCCGCCGGGCGATGCGTTTCCAGCGTTGGACGAGCCGGCCGTAGTCGTGCGCGTGGTGGGTCTCGTCGCGGAAATCGGTCAGCGGGCGGGAGAAGCGGACGCCGTCGCGCGGGTCGTCGCGCAGCCGTTGCCGGGAGTCAGCGTCGAGGCTCATCGGCGGTAGGACGGAGGAATTGCCCGCGAAACACGCGAAAAGGAAAGGCAAAAAGAAGGGCCGCGTTTTTTCCTGCCTTTTTTTCGCGCTTTTTCGCGTGTTTCGCGGGCCCTTCTTTCACGTTCCAAGCGCCCCGAGGAGCTTGGCGTGGATGCCGTCGAAGCCGCCGTTGGAGAAGACGACGATGGCGTCGCCCGGCCGGGCCAGCTCGCGGGCGCGGGCCACGATGGCGGCGGTGTCAGCCTCGTAGAAAGCGGGTTTGCCCATCGCGCGGAGTTCCTCCACGACGGCTTCCGGGTTCAAACGGTCGCCCTCGGGGATCTGTTCGAGCTTGGCGACGCGGGCCATGACCACGCCGTCGGCCTCCGCGAAAGCCGGGGCGAGGAGGTGTTGGAAGACGGCCCGGCGCGTCGTGTTGCTGCGCGGCTCGAACAAGGCCCACAATCGGCCGCCGTTGGCCACGTGCTGGCGGCGCAGGCCGCGGAGAGTTTCCCGGATGGCTGTCGGGTGGTGGCCGAAGTCGTCAATGACCTTCACCCCGCCGGCCTCGCCGCGGATCTCCTGCCGGC
>CAXTFX010000476.1:3352-3806 GCA_964243185.1 uncultured Chthoniobacterales bacterium | reverse complement strand
GACCCGCTGGTCATCATCATGGCCCTGCCCGGCGCCCTGTCGGGCATCCTGTGGATGCTCTTCGCCACGGGGACAACCTTCAACGTTCCGAGCCTGATGGGCGCCATCATGTGCATCGGCGTGGCCACGTCGAACTCCATCCTGCTCATCACCTTCGCCAACGATCAGCGGCTCGAAGGCCAGGACGCGCACCACGCCGCCCTGGAGGCCGGCTCCACCCGCCTGCGCCCCGTGCTGATGACGGCCCTGGCGATGATCCTCGGCATGATCCCGATGTCGCTCGGCCTCGGGGAAGGCGGCGAGCAGAACGCGCCGCTGGGCCGCGCCGTCATCGGCGGCCTGCTCGCGGCCACGGCGGCGACGCTGTTCTTCGTGCCGGTGATGTATAGCCTCTTGCGCCGGAAGGAGACCGAACCCGTCTCCGCGGAGGACGCCGACCTGCTCTTCACCGAGG
>CAXTFX010000476.1:0-3342 GCA_964243185.1 uncultured Chthoniobacterales bacterium | reverse complement strand
CCCGCCGACAACCCGCTGCCCAACGCCCCGCCGGCTAAACAACCCGAGCTGCCCGCTGCCGCATCCGCCCCGCCTGCCCGCGAGGGACCGCCGAAGCCCAAACGCGGCGGCACCGGCTGGTTCTGGCTGGTGGCCATCGCGCTCGCCGTCATCCTCGCCGGCGTCGGCGTGTTCCGCTTCACCAAACGCCGCGGCGTGGAAAAGGAGCGGCAGGAAACCTCCAGAGCGCAGCAGGCCGCCGCCCGCACGGTTCAGGTCGCTAAACCGCAACGCTCCCCCGCCTCGTTCGACTTCTCGCTGCCCGGCAACGCCCAGGCGCTCCAGGAGGCGACGCTGTTCGCCCGCACCAACGGCTACCTGCGCGAGCGGCTCGTGGACATCGGCGACCGCGTGAAAACCGGCCAGCTCCTCGCCCGCATCGAGGCGCCGGACGTGGATGCCCAGCTCCGCCAGTCCCAGGCCACGCTGGACCAGCGCCGGGCCAACTTCGAGATCACCCGCATCACCTACGAGCGACAAAAAAAGCTCCTGTCCGAGAAAGTGACCTCCCAGCAGGAGTTCGACCAGAACCAGGCCAACTTTCGCCAGGCCGAGGCCGACGTGAAGGCCGCCGAGGCGAACGTCCAGAACCTCGTCGTGCAACAGGGTTTCCAGCGCATCACCGCGCCCTTCGACGGCATCATCACCGAGCGCAACCTGGACGTGGGCGCCCTCATCACCGCCGGGGGCGGCGCCAGCACCACCGCGTTGACCCTGTTCCGCCTCGCCCAGACGGACGTCCTGCGCGTTTACATCTCCGTGCCCCAGGCCTACGCCAACGGCGTCCAGACCGGCACGGAGGTCAGCATCACCGCCCCGCAGTTCCCGAAGGAGCCGTTCAAGGGCAAGGTCACCCGCACCGCTGACGCCCTCGACCCCGTGGCCCGGACCGAGCGGGTGGAAATCCAGGTGCCCAGCATGGACGGCAAACTCCTGCCGGGGATGTATATGACGGTGCGCTTCTCCGTGACCCAGGCCGAACCCGTGACCCTGGTGCCCGCCAGCGTGTTGGACATCCGACGGGAGGGTCCGCGCGTGGCCGTCGTCGGCCCGGACGGGAAGGTGGTGTTCAAGACCGTCGCCTTGGGCCGGGACCTGGGGACGACGGTGGAGGTGGTGAGCGGCCTGAAGGGCGAAGAGCAGTTGGTCCTCAACCCGACGACGGATCTGCAAGCCGGCGAGCAGGTCGAGGTGGCAAAGCCGGAGGACAAGAAGGGCGCCCGTTGATCCGTGGTGCGGCGGCGCCCGGTGGCAGAACCGGCCCGCCCGCCGCCTCAAGCGTAATAGAGTTCCTCGCGGAAGGGCGCGCTCTTGGCGGCTAATTTCTTGAGCGCCAGCACCAGCCGGGTCTTGATGGTGCCCAGCGGCACGCCGGTGAAATGGGCGATTTCACGCTGGCTCATCTGGCGGAAGTAGTTCAGCCGGACGACCTCGCCCTGCTCGCGGGGCAGCTCGTTCACCATCTCGGCGAGGAAGTGGCGCATGTCGGGCAGGGAAGCGGCGGACTGGTCCATCTTCGGCATGGTGGCCGTGTGGGCGGAATCTTCCTGGGCCTCGATGGTGAGCTTCTCGGTGACGTTGGCGCGCACGCGGATCTTCCGGTAATGGTCAATGGCGCGGCGGCGGGTCATGCGGATGATCCAGCCCAAGGGTTTGCCGCGGGCGGGATCGAAGTTGGCGGCTCGATTCCAGATTTCCATGAAGATGTCCTGGAGGGTTTCCTCGACGTCGCTTTCGTTGGGCAGGATTTCGGAAACGATCTTCTTGAGCAACGGCCGGTAGCGGGCATGGAGCGCGCCGATGGCCGATTGGTCGCCGGACTGGATGGCGGCCATGAGGCGCTCGTCATCGGCGGTAAAATCATTGCCGGGATGACGGGAGGGAGGAACGGGGGTTGAAGGATTGGACATGCGCCGGAAGTATCGAGCGGCGCGAAGTTTCCGGCTATCGGGGGGGATAGGGTTTATGGGTGGGCCGGCTCCCCTACCGGCACATGGGGGAAACTCCCCACGCTGTCGCGTAATGCACCCCGTCATCGGTAAAGTCCCCCATTTTGCGGGCATTGCGGCAACGAGGCGGCCGGTCCCGCGCCCGGCCCCCGATTCATGGGACTGCTGCACGGGTCGGGCACTCTGCCCCGTGACCGCGGCCGCAACGAATCCAACACCCACCGCCTGAACCCAGAAACCCAAGCCATGAAAATGCTTAACACGCTCACGAGCAACGCCTATCACGACCTGATTGACTACAACGTCGTTGACCAGGGCGGCGACCACGTCGGCACCCTGCACTCCCTCTGGAGCGACCAGAACACCGGCGCCCTAGAGTTCCTCGGCGTCAAGACCGGCTGGCTCTTCGGCAAGAACCACGTCGTGCCGGCGTCCAGCGCGCAGATTGACGAGGACAACCGGTTCGTCCAGATCCCGTTCGCCGCCGACTTCATCAAGGAAGCGCCCTCCATCGCCGCGGACGCCGAGATCACAGAGGAGCAGGAAGCCGAGATTTATCGTTACTACGGTTTGAGCGGCGCCCAAGCGGCCACGGGGGTGTCCTCCGCCAGCGCGACGACGGAGCACAGCGCCACCCGCACCGCGACCGGCACCGAGGCGACGACCATCAGCGACTTGGGGCGTGGCGCGGCTACGGCAGCGGGCGCGGGCACGGCTGGCTACGCGGCTACCACGGGCGCGACCACGACGCGGGAAGCCCGCACGGGCGAGACCATCGAGGTGCCCGTTTCCGAGGAGCAACTGCACGTCGGCAAGCGCACCGTGGATGCCGGCTCCGTGCGCTTACGCAAGGTGATCCGCACCGAGACCGTCAACACCCCCATCGAGCTGCGCCGGGAGGACGTGACCATCGAGCGCGTGCCGGCCGGCGAGGTTCGCGCCACCGCGGGGGCCACGGCTTTCGAGGGGGAGGAGATCGTCGTCCCCGTCAGCCACGAGGAAGCGGTGATCGCCAAGGAAACGGTGGTCACGGGCGCGGTGCGTATGCACAAAACGGCGGAAACGGAGACCCAGAACGTCTCCGACACGGTCCGCAAAGAGGACGTGCAGGTGGACCGCGGTAGCGTCGGCGTCACCCACGGCACCGCCACCGGCACCGCTACCGGCATGACCGGCAGCACCGGCGCGGTGAGCACGGGCTACACCGCCACCGGCGGCAGCACCCACACCACGGGCGCCAGCGGGGACGCCAACCCGGATGCGCTCACCGGCGAGCCGGGCTCCCACCCGGTCGGCACGGCCATCGGCGGCGTCAGCGGCGCGCTCACCGGCGCGGCCGTGGGCGGTGCGGGCG
>CAXTFX010000475.1:0-3806 GCA_964243185.1 uncultured Chthoniobacterales bacterium | reverse complement strand
CGCCGACCCCGGAGCCACCGGCGGCCGACGCCCCGCCCGCCGCCGCCGACGCGCCCAAGCCGGTGGTCTTCGAGAACCTCGCCGACGTGCGCGCGCACTTCCGCCAGACCTACCTGGACGGGCTCCTGCGTAGCGGCCCCCGCCTGGAGTTACCCGGGCCGGCTGGCCGCCAGTTGCCGGAGTCGTCGTTGACCCTTTCCCTGCGTCTGGCCCACGAGCAGGAATTGCGTTACCCCGCCGGGCTCGTCCAGCCCCTGCGCGCCGGGCTCCAGAACGCCGGCCTGCACATCTTCAAGCACCGCAAGCGCGTGGTCTATGTCTCCGCCATCCGGCCCACGCCCTTCCGCGGCGGTGGGGAAACGGGCGGGGCCGTTTCGGAGGGCATCGCGGCCATCCTGGAAACGGTCGCGGCCCACGCGATGATCTCCGGCAAGGACCTGGCTGCCCGCATCGTCGCCCGGCGCCTCGGGCCGGAGGCTCCCGCGGCCCCCGAAGGACCCGCTTCCGACAACCCGGCCGCCGCGCCCGCGACCGAGACGGAACCCGCCGCGCCCACCGCGGGGGAGTCCGCGCCGGCTCCGGCGCCGTCCAACCCCCGGCAGGAGGCCGCGGACCGCTTCAAGGCACACCTCGCCGCCGACCTGCGTTACCTCGTCGGCGCGGGTCACGTCATTGCCTTCCACAACGGCACCTTTGACCTGCCCCTGCCGCCCCGTCCCAGGGAGACGCCCAAGCCCGCCCCGACCACGGCGAAAGGCCCCGGGCCGATCCCGCCGCCCGCCGCGGGGGAGATCTCGGCTCTCAGCAGGGACGCCAGCGAAGATGCCCCGGAGCTTGCCGACGACCCCCACGATGACGAAGCGGAGGGGGAATCAGCCGTTGAGAAGTCAGCCGGGGCCGACCCGACCGCCGTCGCCGCGGAACCCGGCGTTGACGTGCCGCCCGCCCCGGCGACGTTGGCAACCGATGAGGGAACCGACGCGCGCCCGGCGGAGCCGGCCGTGTGACGTGCCGCGGGGTCCGCTCCCCGCCGCGCGGGCGGGTCCGGCGGCACCGGGTGACTCTGAACACGGGGTTTGCGTCCGGCGTCCATCCACGCGCGAACCCTGCGGACGGCGTGAGGCTGTCCCCTTTGAACCATGCCTGCACCCTGCCGCTTCCGGCGCTCGACGGTGGTGGACGCTCCCGTCGCGGAGGTTTTCCACTTCCACGAGGACCCGGCGAACATCAACGTCGTTTCCCCGTCCTTCCTGCGCGTGAAGGTGCGGCGCGCCAACGTGCCCGCGCGGGCGGGCGAGGACTTCGAGCTGACCCTGCGCCTGTTCGGGATCCCGGCGGGCCGTTGGCACGGGCAATGGTTGGCAGTGCGGGAGAACGCCTTGCTCGCGGATTGGCCGGCGCGGCCGTTGCGCTTCCTGCCCGTTTTTCGCCACCGCCACGAGTTCGCCCCCGTCGGTCCGGGACGCACGCGCCTGACGGATGAAGTGGTTTACGCGCTGCCGGGCGGCTGGTTGGGTAAACTCCTCGGGGAGACGGTGCTGCGGCTCAACTTCGCTCTGGCCTTTGCCGACCGGCACCGCCGCGCGCGACGGCATTGGCGCCGGGGATAAAGCTTGGAACGTTTCCCGACCGGGGACGCCCGCAGCCGTCACCAAACGATGAAGCCGTCCCGGCAGGCACGGCGCACGCTTGCTGCCGGGACGGCTCCACCCATGCCAAATCTGGCAGGCTCCGGCCGCCGAGGGGGAGGCGACTGGGGCGGGGAGAAATCGGTGGTTACTTGGCGGCTTCTTTGACGAGGTGCCCGCTGACGAGCTTGTTCATCTCGAACATGGAAACCTGCGCCTTGCCGTCGAAAACGGCCTTGAGCTTGTCGTCGCCGTTGATCATCTGGCGGTTCTTGGCGTCCTGAAGGTTGTGCTTGCGGATGTATTCCCAGACCTTTTTGGTCAACTCGGTGCGTGGGAGGGGATCCTTGCCGACGATGACCGAGAGCTTGTCGTCGGGCTGGACGGGTTTCCCAAGGCCGGGGTTGGCCTTACCCTTCGCGTGGGCAACGGGGCTGGCGGTCTTGGTGGCGCCGGCGGCCTTCTTGGGGGCGGCCGCGTCAGCAGGGGTGGAAACTTTGGACTTGGGAGTGGATGATTTAGGAGTGGCCATAAGCGATGCGTAAGCGTTCTAAGGGGCTGACACGCGGAATGGCAATACCTATTTTCGGGAAAGCCGAACATTTTTCCCGAAAACTTCCTCCCGGGGAAGCCGTTTCCCGGTGGTTGGACCTAGCCAAACCTGGGTCGGGGGCGTGAATTCCGGTTGACCGGGAGGGCTAGTCCCGGCTAAACGGGTCCCCCGCCCCGTCCGTTCTCCGCTCTTTCTATGCTCGCCACCGGCGATTCCAAACGGCCGCGCAACGTGGACACGCCCCGCGCGGCGGCCATTCTCTACGGGGATTGGGGCACTTCCAAGGCCTACGTCATCGGCCTGGCCTTCGCGGTGGCCGGCTACTCGTCTTTCTGGCTGATCGTCGCCATGTGCGGGCTGACGGCGCTGGTCGGTCTGAACTATGTCGTCGTCTGCCGCTGCTACCCGGACGGCGGCGGCGTGTATGCCGCCGTGCGTCACCGCTCGGAGGTGATTTCCATCGTCGGCGCGTTCCTGCTGATCGCGGACTACATCGTCACGGCGTCCATCTCGGCGCTGTCCGCCTTCCAATACCTCGGGGTGCCGCGGCCGGAATTGTTCGCCGCCGGGGCGATCCTGCTCATCGGCGCGTTGAACTACCTCGGGCCGCGGCACACCGGTGGGTTGGCGCTGTGGGTGTCCATCCCGACGGTGGCCGTGGTCGTGCTCATCGCGCTGTTTGCCATTCCTTACTTGGGCAAGGCGGCGCACAGCATCGAGCCGCTGCACGGCGGGTTCCTCCAGAACTGGAACGGCTTCGTGTCCATCGTGCTGGCCCTCTCCGGGGTAGAGGCCATCGCCGGCGCCACGGGCGTCATGCGGCTGAACCCCGGCAGCACGGAGGACCAGCCGGTGGTGACGAAAACCTCCACGCCCGCGCTGCTCTGGGTGGCGCTCGAGGTGTGTTTCTTCACGGCGTTCCTGGCCTTTGCCATGCACGCGCTGCCGGGCCTGGAGCGGGTGGTCAAGCCCGACGGCACCGAGGTCAACGCCCCCGGCGCGGAGGGCGTGCGCGACTACATGCTGCGCTACATGGCGCAGGTGTTCGTGGGCAACTCCCTGGGCGCGACCGTGGGCCAGATCGCGGGCTGGGCCGTCTCCGGGGTGTTCGGCTTCCTGCTGCTCTCGGCGGTGAACACGGCCATCGGGGGGTTGGTGACCATCACGTTCATCATGTCGCGCGACCGGGAGCTGCCCGCGCCGTTCGAGCGCGTCAACCGCTACGGCGTGCCCAACCTCGGGCTAATCGTGTCCACCGTGGTGCCCGCCATCCTGGTGGTGCTCGTTTCGGACATTTCCGGCCTGGCGGACCTCTACGCGGTGGGCGTCGTCGGTGCCATCGCCACCAACCTCGGGGCGACCTCCACGGACACCGGGCTGCCGCTCAAGGCGTGGGAACGCTACGGCATGTTCGCCACCTTCCTGGTGATGCTGGCCATCGAGCTATCCCTGTTCATTGACAAGCCGCAGGCGCGCGTCTTCGCCTCCTCCATCATGGCCGTCGGCCTGGTCATGCGCGCCCTGGCGCGGGAGAAGGCGCAGCGGGGCGCCTTCATCATCGTCCTGCTCATCCTCGTCGCCCTCGTGCTGGAGAGCATTTTCGCCCTGCACGGGGACTTCAAGCC
>CAXTFX010000474.1:0-3814 GCA_964243185.1 uncultured Chthoniobacterales bacterium | reverse complement strand
CTTCCCTTCCGCCTCCAACCCTCCACCTTCATCGTTTTCTTCCATGCTCCTCACCGGCCCCGTTTACGTCGTCCGCGACAACATTGACACCGACCAGATCATCCCGGCGCAATACCTCACGCTGGTGCCGACGATCCCGGCGGAATACACCAAGCTCGGGTCCTACGCCATGATCGGGTTGCCGGACGACCGTTACCCGACGCGGTTCGTGCCCGCGGGGGAGACGCGGGCGCCGTATCCCATCGTGATCGCCGGGAGGAACTTCGGCTGCGGCTCCTCGCGGGAGCACGCGCCCATCGCCCTCGGCGCGGCGGGCACCCACGCGGTCGTGGCGGAAACCTACGCGCGCATCTTTTTCCGCAACGCTGTGGCCACCGGGGAGCTGTATCCCTTCGAGAGCAACGGGGTCCGGCTCTGCGAGGAGTTCCAGACGGGTGAGGAAGCCACGCTGGACCTCGCCGGCGAGACGCTCACCCGCACCCGCGACGGCCGGGTGTTCCCGCTTTCGTCCCTGGGCGAGGTGCGCCCGGTGGTCGAGGCCGGGGGCATCTTCAACTACGCGCGGCAGAACGGGATGATCGCGGCGAGGTGACAGGTTTTATCCGCAGATTACGCAGATGTATTGATAGGTGGCAGAGAAAGGCTGGGAGACGCCATCGCCGAAACTCGGAAACTTCTTCCTATTAATCTACGTAATCTGCGGACAAGTCTTCACCGTAACCCCACCGCGGCCGCGAACACCGTGGCCGCGAGGCCGATGGCCAGCAGCCCCCCGTAAACCGGCAGCACGAAACGCAGCCAGCGGCCGTAGGGCACGCCCGCCGCGCCGAGGATGGCCATGAGCGCGCCGTTGGTCGGGATCAGTAGCTCGCCCAAGCCCGCCCCGGTCTGGTAAGCCAGCACGACCGCCTGCCGGGACAGCCCGAGCAGGTCGGCCAGGGGCACCAGGACGGGTAACGTCAACGCCGCCTGCCCGCCGACGCTGGCCACCGCGAAGTGCAGGAGCGTCTGGCCGCCGACCATCCCCGCCGCCGCCAGGGCCACGGGGAGACCCCGCAACGGGGCGAACAGCCCGGCCACCAGCGTGTCCAGGACGCGGCCGTCCTCCAGCACGACGAGGATGCCGCGCGCGAAGCCGATGAGCAGCGCCGCGAAGCTCAGGTCCCGGAACCCCCGCAGAAACGCCTCGGCCGTTCCCCCGAAGCCCAACCCGCCGACCAGTCCCGCGAGCACGCCCATGAGGAAAAAGGGCACGGCCATCTCCTCGAAGCCCCACTTCAGCCGGACCACGCCCCAGACGAACGCGGCGAAGGCGAGGCCCACCAGGGCGAGCACCGCCGGGGTGCGCGCGGGCGTTGGTGGGGAGGAGCTTGGCGCTTCCTCCCCGCCCTTCGCCTCCGCCCGCCGGCCCCGGGCCACCCGCCAGGTGGCCCCCGTCCACACCGCCAGCGCGAGGAGCCCCATCCCGACGCGGAGTTCCCAGGCGGAAAGCGCCGGCAGCCCCGCGAGGCGTTGGGCCAGCACGGCCTGGAACGGGTTCACCGGGCTGAAGGCGCTGCCCACGCTGGCCGCGCCGATGCTGGCGGCCACCGCCACCAGCGGGTCGAACCCGAGCCGCCGACACAGCAGGAGCAGCACCGGCACCAGCGCGATGATCTCCTCCTGGAGATTTTCCAGGGCGCCCCCGAGCGCAAATACCCCGCACAACAGTGGCACGACCAGCCCGCGGCGGTCCCCCAGCCGGGTCGCCACCCCGTCCACCACCCGGCGCAACGCCCCGGTGGCATCCACCACGCTGAACGCCCCGCCGACCAGGAACACGAACGCCACCACGTCCGC
Source organism: uncultured Chthoniobacterales bacterium (assembly GCA_964243185.1). Classification (GTDB taxonomy): domain Bacteria; phylum Verrucomicrobiota; class Verrucomicrobiia; order Chthoniobacterales; family SZAS-18; genus CAXTFX01. The sequence continues at coordinate 1,975 of CAXTFX010000474.1, read as the reverse complement.
CGCCCGCACGATGCCGCGCGGGATGGCCGCCACCGCCGCCACCAGCCCGGCCGGCCGCGGCTCGACCGGGTGGAACGTCCCCGCGACCACCACCTTGCGGCCGGTCTCCGGGTCCTCCCGGCGGTCGAACTCCCCCGCCGGCAGCACCCACGTCAGCCCGGCGGCGAGCAGGGTCGCCGCGACGAGGATGACGAGCGGGTGCGGGAACGAAAGGCGGGACATGGCGGGCGGGTTGCGGGTGACGGCTTCCCGCGGCGGCGCTGGAAGCGAGAACGTGCGAGTTTAACCCCATGTTCGTGGACCACATCCGCATTTACGCCAAGGCCGGGGACGGCGGGGCGGGCAGCTCCTCCTTCCGGCGGGAAACCTTCGTGCCCCGGGGCGGCCCGGACGGCGGGGACGGCGGCCAGGGGGGGAGCGTGGTCCTGCGCGCCGACCCGCAGACCGACAGCCTGACGGCGTTCTTTTACGAGCCCAAGATCGTGGTTCCGGACGGGCACCGCGGGATGAAGAAGCAAATGTCCGGCAAGGCCAGCCCGCACAAGGTCGTCCCGGTCCCCGTCGGCACGCTCGTTTACCGGCTGCCGGAGGGGGAGGGCATTTCCTCTCGGCTCAACGCCGCCGGGGTGTTCGACGCCGCCACCGCCGAGGTGGACGACGGGGCCCCGCGGTCGGCCCACCCCACGCGCCGGCCCGCCCCGGACACCTCCAACCTGGAGCTGCTCGCCGACCTGCGCACGCCGGGACAGGAGTTCGTGCTCCGCCAGGGCGGCCGGGGGGGCAAGGGCAACGTCCATTTCAAGAGCGCGCGCAACCAGGCCCCCACCCGGGCGGACCCGGGCGAGGAGGGGGAGGAGGGGTATTTCCTGTTGGAACTGCGCCTGATCGCGGATGTCGGGCTGGTCGGTTATCCCAACGCGGGCAAGTCCACCCTGCTCGCGGCGCTTTCCGCCGCCCGGCCGAAGGTGGCGGCTTACCCGTTCACGACCCTGCACCCGCTCATCGGCGTGGTCGAGTTCCCCGGCACCTACCAGCGGATCACGGTCGCGGACATCCCCGGGCTGATCGAGGGCGCCCACCGCAACGTCGGCCTGGGGCACGAGTTCCTGCGGCACGTCACCCGCTGCCGGTTGCTGCTGTTCGTCCTCGACATGGCCGGCAGCGAGAACCGCAGCCCCCTGGAGGACTTCGCCAGCGTGCGCCGGGAGCTTTCGCTCTACGACCCGACGCTCGTGGAACGCCCGACGCTCGTCGTGGCGAACAAGATGGACCTGGCGGGCGCGGAGGAAAACCTGCGCTTGTTCCGGGAGCGTTTCGGGCGTTTCGACATCCTCCCGATCACGGCCGGCGAGGGGCGCGCGGGCGTGCAGCCCCTGCTCGCGGCGTTGGTCGAACGGTTCGAGGTGGGAAAAGCGGTGACGACCCAGGAACCGGGAACGATGCCGGAGTGACCCAACGATCCAGGGCCTGGCAGGGGAGGCCGCCACGACCATCCGCTTCGTCGCCGAACCCGTTCGGCCCCCGTCGTTCCCGGGGCACGGCCGTCCGTCCCCGGCGCACCCGGGAGGCGATTAATCATTCGACTACCGGCCGCCTGCCCCCCAACATCCCGCCCCCACGCATGTCGTCAGAAACCCCCGTCGTCGCCAGCTACTGCACGACCTTCCTGAAGAGGGAGATGGCGCACATCTACCGGCAGGTTTCGGGTTTGCGGACGTTCCGCACCTTCGTGATGGCCAAGACGCGCGAGAACGCGGATCGCTACCCGTTCGGCGACGTGGAACTCGTCGGCAAACCGCGCAAGAATTTCCTGCGCCACTTCTGGCTCAAGCACGTGCGCCGGGAGCAACCCGTCGTTTACCGGGGGGAGTTCGGGGTCCTGGACCGCATCCTGCGCCGGCGCGGGGCCGAGATGATGCACATCTACTTCGGGCACACGGGGGTTCACCTCCTGCCCTTCATCAAGGTCTGGGAC
>CAXTFX010000473.1:0-3814 GCA_964243185.1 uncultured Chthoniobacterales bacterium | reverse complement strand
GCCCACCCCGGAGGCGGCCGCCCCGCCGGACGAGGTGGTAAACCCCGGCGCCACCCCGGGGGCGACGCCGACCGGGGACGAAGGCGGCGGCACCATCCGCCTCGGCCCCAGCCAGGGGGGCGGCGCGGGCGGCGCCAACGTCGTCACGCCCGACCAGCTCCAGCTCGACGCGGCCAACCAGCTCTACCTCAAAAAGGTTTACCCCGGCGCCGCGGCGGAATACGAGAAATACCTCGGCCAATACCCCGACGCGCCCGCCGCCGACCGCCAGAGCGCGCTGTGGTTCATGGCGGAATGCTACCGCCAACTCAAGCGCGCCGCCGCCGCGCAGAGCACGTATGAGCAGTTGTTGTCCAAGTATGACGAAGGCCAGTTCGTCGGCCCCGCCAGCTACCAGTTGGCCGATCTCTACTTCGAGGGCAAAAACTACCGGGCCGCCCTGCCTTTGTTCCAGCGCGCGGCCAGCTTGCTGAAGTCCGCGGATGCCCTGTCGGCCCGTTACTACGAGGCGCTTTGTCTGGAGAACCTCGAACGGCGCGACGAGACCAAGGAAGTTTACGGCAACCTCATCGCCGTCCCCGACCCGAACCCTTACCGCGAGTTGGCCCGCATCAAACTCGCCAGCCTGGCCGCCCTCCAGAAGCGCCCCAGCGAGGCGCTGGTCCAATACGAGGCGTTGTCCAAGGAATCCACCAAACCGGCCCTGCGCGCGGAGGCCACCATCAAAGCCGGCCTCGTCGCCCGCCAGCTCGACCAGAACGACAAGGCCGCCGAATACCTCGAGCGCGGCTCCACCCTGCCCGCCGCCGGCCCCTCCCTCGTCGCCACCGCGCAGGTCGAGCTGCTGCACCTCTACTACGAGACCAACCAGCCCAAGAAGCTCCTCGCAGCCTACAACAAATACGCCCGGCAACTGCCAGAGGACCGCCGCCCCGAAGCCATGCTCATGGCCGGCAACGCTTTGCGCCAGCAGGGCCGCCACCAGGAAGCGCGCGAAATCTACGACCTGATCCTGCGGGAAGCGCCCAACTCGCCCCAGGTCAACGACGCCCGCTACCAGCGCGTCCTCTCGCTCTACGCCGCCAAGGACCCCAACTTCGTGCGCGAGGCCGACGACTTCCTGCTCCTGTCCTCCGACGCGAACAAGGCCGACCAGGTCAAGCTGATGAAGGCCGACACGCTCTTCGACAAGGGCGACTACGCCGCCGCCGCCATCGCCTATGGCATCCTCGACGGCACGAGGACGTTGCCCGACAAATACCGCGTCGAGATCGCCTACCGCCTGCCCTACGCCTACGTCCAGGCCAACCAGCCCGAGAAGGCCGTCGCCGCCTTCGGCCGCTTCCTGAAGAACTACCCCGAAAGCCCGCTGGTGCCCAAGGCGCTCACCCAGCGCGCCCTCGCCTTCGCGCAGTTGAAGAGCTACGACTCCGCGCTCGGGGACTTCAACCGCCTCATTGACGACTACCCGCAGGCCAAGGAACGCGAGCTGGCCCTCCAGCAGAAGGCCCTCCTCCTGGGCCAACGCGAGGACGCCCGCGGCATGGCCGACACCTTCCGCACCCTGCTCCGCGAATACCCGAAGACGGAATCCGCCGGCCAGGCCCGCTACTACCTGGGAACGGCCGCCTACGAGGCGAAGGATTTCGCCACGGCCCGCACCGAGTTCGAGGCCGCCGCCAAGGTTTCCCCCAAGGAATACGGCCCCCGCGCCGCGCTCCGGGTCATCCTCTGCGACTACCAGACGCGGGACAAAACCCAGCTCGCCGCCGACCTGGACGCCTACCGCCGGGCCCGGTATTCCCCCGAGCCCCCCGCGCAGGTCCTCCGCTGGCTGGGCGAACGGCAACTGGAGGACAAAGACCTCGTCAACGCGGAAAACAACCTCGCCCTCGCCGCCGCCAGCCCGACCGACGACGCCCCCGACACCTTCCTGAAGCTGGCCCGCTGCCGCCTCCTGTTGAAACGCCCCGAGCCCGCGCTCACCGCCGCCGAGGGTTTCCTGAAAAAAGTCGGCACCGCCGACCCCGGCACGCGCGCCAACGGCCTGCTCGCCCAGGGCGAGGCGCAACTCGCCCTCAAACGCTTCGACGACGCCCAAAAGTCCGCCGAGGAAGCACAAATGCTCCAACCCGAAGGCCCCTTAAACGCCCGTGGCCGCCTCCTCGGCGGCGACGTGGCCTTCGGCCGCGGCCAGTTCGAGGCCGCCGCGAAGGCCTACAGCGGCCTGGCGATCCTGACCGACGACCCCGAGGTCACACCGCAGGCGCTCCGGCGCGCGGCGGATGCCTACGAAAAGGCCGGCAAGCCGGCGCAGGCGGCGGAGGCGTTACGGGAACTGAGGGCAAGGTTCCCGAACCTCGCGGCGGCCACGGGGGCGTAGTCACAACCCCGTCTCATGAACCCGTCTTCCTCCCAACGCTTCAACACCTTGGCCGCCGGCTACGCCGCCAGCGAGGTCCATCGCGCCAGCCCCACGCTGCACCGCTTGCACGCGCTCCTGCCGCCACGTTTGGAGGCTGTTTGCGACGTGGCCAGCGGTGCCGGGCACACCGGTCTGAGCTTCGCGGGGGTGGCCGCCCGGATCGTCGCGGTGGACCCCGCGCCCAACATGCTCGCCCAATGCCGGCGGCTGGCGGCCGAGCGGGGTGCGGTCGTGGAAACCATCGAAGCGTTCGCCGAGTCCATTCCGCTGCCCGCGGCGTCGTTCGATCTGGTCGTCTGCCGGGTGGCGGCGCACCACTTTTCCGATTTGCCCAAAGCCATGTCCGAGATGACCCGCTTGGCGAAGCCGGGAGGGTGTGTGGCAATCATTGACATGGAGGGTGACGAGGACCCCGCGCTCGATGCGCTCAACCACGATATCGAGGTCCTTCACGACCCCACCCACGTCCGATCCTACACCGCCCGGCACTGGCGGGAACTTTTCACTGGCAACGGGTTGCAGGTGCGGGCGTGCGAGGGCCGCTGTCGGGAGTTCCCCGCCGGTCTGACCGTCGGCCGCTGGTGCGAGTTGGGCAACTCGGGGGCGCCGGCGTTGCGGGCCATCCGGGACCGTTTGGCCGCCGCGCCGTCGTCGTGGCTAACGGAACTCGACATCCAGCGCGATGCCGACGGCGAGTTCCGCCTCCCGGTTCGCACGCTGCTCATCCTCGGGCGCAAGCCTTGACCCCGTTCCCGAACTCCGTTTAGGAATGACCCCCAATTTTCGGGACGACGGACATTCCCAAACAGGGTTCGGGAACGAGGAAAAATGGGGTGACTCGGGCCAGCGCAAGGTGCGATGAATGAGCCGTGCGAATCGAGATGGATCTTCCCGAAACCGCCTTCAGTGCCTTGCGCCTGAGCCCGAGCGAGTTTGCTGGGGCGATGCGTTTGGCGGCGGCCTTGAAATGGTATGGAGCCGGCATGATCTCGCAGGCAAAGGCGGCGGCCGTCGCGGGTCTCTCGCGGGAAGAATTCCTCCTGGGGGCGGGTCGGTTTCAGGTTTCCGCCGTTCAAGTCACACCCGCTGAACTCGCCGAGGAACTTGCGCGTGACCGAAGCTTTGGTCATGGGCGCTTCACCGCTGATCCTGCTCGGTAAATCTGGTCAACTCGACTGGTTGCCGCGCCTGGGCAAGGTGGTCATCCCGCACGCCGTGGCGGAGGAGGTTGCCGCCGGCCGCCGGGTGGCTTCGCTCGCCGACCGGGGCCGCGCTGGTCGGGCCGGAGTTGGTGGTTCCCGAAGCGTTGCTGGCTTGGGACTTGGGCCGCGGTGAAACGGCCGTCCTCGCTTGGGCATCAAACCATCCGGGTTGGGAAACGGTTCTGGA
>CAXTFX010000472.1:0-3849 GCA_964243185.1 uncultured Chthoniobacterales bacterium | reverse complement strand
ACCTCCTCCCACACGTCGCGGGAGACGAAGATCGGCGCGCTGGCCTGGAGGGCGAGCGCGATGGAATCGCTCGGCCTCGCGTCCATCTCCAGGAGCTTGCGCTGTTCGGTCAGCTCGTTCTCCGCGCCGACGATGATGCGGGCGAAATAGGTGGCGTTCTTGAGTTCGTTGATGATGATGCGCTCGACTTTGGCGCCCAGGCCCGTCATCAGCAAAGCCATGAGGTCGTGCGTCATGGGTCGCTCCTTGGGCGTGCCGCGCATGAACATGGTGATGGCGGCGCCGACGTTCTGGTCCACGTAGATGGTGAAAGTCTTCTCCGGGTTGCCCAGGAAGACGGCCCAACCCTCCTTGGTTGGCAGAACCGCGCGGACCTGCACCTGCACCACCGTCTTGGGGCTGTTCATAGGGGAGGGGGGAGCGAACGCCGCCAGATTAGCCAACGGCGGGGCGGATGGCAAAACCGAAAGAGAAAGTGCCCGCGGAACACACGGAACACACGGGAGAAAGAGGAGAAATCATTCCTCCGCCGTTCTTTTCCCTCCGTGTGTTCCGCGTGTTCCGCGGGCACCTCTTTCAGCCTCCGGTCCCCCGGGCGACCACCGCCCCGTCCCGGTAAACGTCCCGGTTGCCCGCCTGGAACTCGGCTTTGAGTCGGACCTTGAGCGTCGCGCAGTCCAGGATTTCCCAGTGCGTGAAGCGCCGGTCCGCGCCGGCCTTGCCGTCGTGCTCGATGCCGACGACGAAGTGAACCGCGTCGGCCGTGACCTTGTTGGTCTCGGTGCGCGGCTCGAAGTAGAACGAGCGGAAGGATGAACCCCGGCTGCCGGCGGCGAAGAGCTTAGGGTCAAAGTAGTAAACCTTCCCGGAGGCGGTGTCGGTGACGCGCAGGTCCGGGTAGCCGGAACGCTGGACGTGCCCGGCGGCGTTCGGCGCGAACTCGCACCGCAGGCCGGGCAGCGCGTTGAAGGCGCCCTGCATGGCGTCCTCGAAGAACCGGCTGGCCTCGTTGACCCGCGTCACGTCCCGCGCCGGGCTGCCGGGGCCGTTCATCGCGCGCAGGACCCCGTCCATCGCCGGACCGACCTTCCCGAGCACGGCGGCGTCGGTCGGGTCTGCGGGGTCAAACGGCAACACCCGGTGGCCGGTGGCCGCGTGGACGACGGCGGGCCAGGGCAGGGTGACGAGCTCGTGCTCGTGGGTCGGGTCCAGCAGCCAGCGCAGGAGCGTGTCCAGGTCCCCCCGCGCGCTGGTTTCCTGTTCGGCGGTGCGGGGCGGGGGCGGGGGCTTGGCGTGGGCGGTCAGCGGCAGACCGAGGCCAAGGAGCAACAGCAGGCGGTGCATGGGTTAAGGTTTAGCCGGGTCCGCCGCCGGTTGGAACGGGGATAACTCCCAATCCCCCACGACCAAGCCTGTCCCCGGAGCCGCGGGGGGAAACGGCGACTTGCGCGCCTTCCGGTAGCGCACCGTCCACACCGGACCGGGCAACGCCGCCGCCTCCTCGCGCCAACGGTCGGGCGGGAGGAACGTCGGCACCGCGGGACCGGGGTCGGCGGGGCGCTCGCGCAGTTCCTGGTCATCCGCGACGAAGCGCACCCGGCCGGCGCCCGGCCGGTAGAACGCCGCGCCCGGCCAGTGCGCGTCAAACAACGCCGTCGCCGCTCCGGCCGCGTCCAGCCCGCGGCAAACCTCCCGCACGCTGGCGTTTCTCCCCAGCCGTGTTTCCCAACCCGGGAACACCCACGCCCCCGGCAGCACGACCAACGCGAACAACCCGACGATCCCGCCCGCCGCCCGCTCCGGCCGGGGCAGGCGCAGGAGCAGCCGCGCCAGCAGCAGCGCCGCCCAAGGGGCGAGCACCAGCGTGTAGGTCGGCAGCTTGGAACCGTTCACCGAAAAAATCAGCAGCCCGACCGCCACGAGCCAACCCTCCACCCCGACCCGCCGCGCCCAGCCCCCCGCCCATAATCCCGCCCGCGCCCGCCACGCCGCCCACGCCGCCAGGGGCCACCACGGCAGCCACGCCACGGCGCTGACGGGCAGGTAGTAGAGCAGCGGCCCCCCGCGCCGGTGCGCCCCGCCGGTCAGCCGCCCGGCCAGTTCCTTGCCCAGGAAAAAACCCCGCAGGTCCGGGTGCGCGTGCAGCACCGCCGCATACCACGGCAGCCCGAGCAACACCGTGCCCGGCAGCAGCCAAGGCAACCGCAACGCCCGGAACCCGGCGCGGTCCCCCGTCAGCCACGTCCCGGCGGCCAGCCCGAGGATGGGCACCAGCGCCGGGGTCGCCTTCGTCCACCAACCCAACGTCCAGAACCCCAGCGACAGCGCCCACCAGCGCCACGCGCCGCCCCGGTGCCGGCACTCCGCCCACGCGCCGACGGCCAACGTCGTCCACCCCGTTAAGAGCATGTCCGGCGTGAGCAGCCGCGCGCACGTCCAGAACTGCCCCAGCGTCCCGCAAACCAGCAGCGCCCACCAGGCCACCCGCGGGCCGTGCAGCCGCCCCGCCGCCCAGCCCAGCCCCGCCAGCGCGCCCACCGCCCCGAGGAGCGATGGCAGCCGCGCCGCCCATTCGTTGCAGCCGAACACCCTAAAGGCCAGCGCCGTGACCCAATACACCAACGGCGGCTTGTCGTAGTGCGCGTAGCCAGACAGCCGCGGCACCCACCAGTCGCCCGTTTCCACCATCGCCCGGGCCATGCTGGCGTAACGCCCCTCGTCCGGCTCGTTCAACCCCCGCGTGCCGAGGCACCAGACCAGGCCGAAGAGCAACCCCGCCGCGAGCCCGACCCACGCGCGACGGCCCGGCGGGGGCGGCGGTGGGGAGGACGGCAACGGCATTGGGCGGGTGCAGTCTTCCCGTCCGGGGACCCGCGCGCAACCGGGCCGGGGCCCAGCCGCGTTTCAGTCCACCCGCCCCATGCCCGACCCCACCCCGCCCCCGCCCGACCGCTCCGACCGGCACACCATGACCGTGGGGCACTGGTTCCAGCAAGGCCGTCACCGACCAGAACGGCGTGGGCAACCCGGCGTTTAAACCCGAGCACTTCCGGCAGGCCATGATCGAGCTGGGCATCAACGGCGGCCTGATCCTGGCCATCACCGTTTCCCTGGTGCTCATTGGCCGCCACCTCCAGAACCACACGGACGTAGAGAAGGGGGACGAGGCGGCTGCTGATTGAAGGCGGCGGTGGGAGTGACGCCCCGATCCCGGTGCGCCCATGCAACTCAACCGACGTTGGACCGGGTCGAAAAAGAACTGCTGCTGGGCGTCCCGGTGCCGGAACGCGGACAGCCAACGCCGGCTGACCCGGCAACGCTCGAAGCGGTCCACCGGCACGACGTAAACCTCGTCCGGCGCATCCGCCGTTCCCCCCAGACCGATGATGACGAACACCGGCAATCCCTGTCGCTTGGCGTAGGCGCAGTAGTGTTCCCACTGGCGCTCCTTGGCCCAGAAGACGGTGTCGTCCGCCGCCGGCTTCGCGCGCCACTTGCACTCCACGGCGAAGGCGGTCGTCCTGCCGGCGTGGGTGAACTCCCATTCCAAGTCCGGGTCTTTGTTTGTCTCGGCGTAGATGCCCGCGATTCCCTTGTCGCTACGCCAATGCCGAAGACTGAAATATTTACGGTTGAAACTCTTCACCACGTAGCCCTCGAAGGCGTCACCTTTCTCCTTGCTCGTCGGGCCGGAAACACTGGCCACGTCCCGGGGCGACTCTGCCGTCGGGTGACGGACGGTTGACGGCGGAGGTAACGGCGCGAGTCGAGCGGGCAAAAAGTGCAGACTGGCGGGGGGCGGAGCGGCGGTGAACAGTTTGGTGAGTTGGGAGAAGAGGGCGGTAAAGC
>CAXTFX010000471.1:0-3855 GCA_964243185.1 uncultured Chthoniobacterales bacterium | reverse complement strand
GGACCGCCTGCGCGCGGGGGCCGGCGGCGGCGGCGCGCTGGCGGCGGCGCGGAACTTCGCGTGGCTGTCCGGGGACCGCATCCTGCGGATGGGCACGGGGTTCTTGCTCGGCGCGATGGTGGCGCGGCACCTCGGGGCGCACGGGTTCGGGGTGTTGAACTACGCGATGGCGGCCACGGGTCTGCTCGGGGCGTTCGCCTCGCTGGGCATGGACGGGCTGGTGCCGCGGGACCTCGTGCGCTCGCCGGAGCGGGAAAACGCCCTGCTGGGCACGGCGTTCTGGAGCCGGCTGGCGGCGATGGCGGTGCTCTACCTCGTCGTGCTCGCCCTGGCCTGGGGCGAGCGGGGGGAGCCGGGGGCGTCGGCGGCGATGTTGCTGGCGGGGTTGATGATGCTGACGGCGCCGCTGTCGGCCTTCAACATGTTCTTCGACGTGCGGCTCCAGGCCCGCTACGGGGTGTGGGCGGCGAACGCGGCGTTCTTCCTGTGCATGGCGGCCCGCCTCTGGCTCATCGGGCGCGGGGCGGGGGTGGCGCCGTTCGCGGCGACCTACCTCATCGAGCCGCTGCTCACGGCGGCGGTGCTCTTCGGGTTTTACCGGCGCGCGGGTGGCCGGGTATCGGCGTGGACCTGGGAATGGCCGTTGGCGAAGAAGCTGTTGCGCGAGGGCTGGCCGCTGCTGTTGAGCGGGTTCGCGGTGATGATCTACATGCGGCTGGACCAGGTGATGCTGGCCCGGATGCGGGGGGAGGCGGAGGTCGGGCTGTTCGGCGCGGCGCTGCGGTTCTCGGAGGTGTGGTATTTCATCCCGCTGGCGCTGTCCTCGTCGCTGTTCCCGGCGCTGGTGCGGAGTCGGGCGACGCTCTCGCCGACGGCCTACGCGGCGCGGCTGGGGCGGTATTACGACCTGAACGCGGCGCTGGCCTACGGGATCATCGCCGCGCTCGCCCCGGTGTCGCCGTGGCTATTCGCCGTGGTCTATGGCAAGGGGTTCGCGGGGGCGGACCAAGTGTTCCAGGTCCACCTCTGGGCGTGCTTGTTCGTGTTCCTCGGCGTGGCGCGCGGCCCGTATCTGCTCAACGAGGGGTGGACGCGGTTCGCCTTTCTGTCCACGGCCTACGGCGCGGCGGTGAACGTCTCGCTGAACCTGCTGCTCATCCCGCGCTTCGGGGCCGTCGGCGCGGCCGCGGCGACGGTGGTTTCCCAGGCACTTTCCACGACGGTTTCCTCCCTGCTCTGGGCGCCGGCGCGGGCGAACGGCTGGCTCCAGGTGCGCGCGCTGCTGCTGCCCCTGCGGGTGCTCGGCTGGGCTTGGCGCGCGGGCCGCCGGGCGTTGGCGTCCCCCCCCGGGGCCGGTGAACCGTTGACCAACCCATGACCGCAACCCTGGATTCCCCGCGGCTGACGCCGCCGCCGCCGCCGACCCGGGTGCGCCGGGTCGCGGCCGTGCCGCCCGCGCGCCGCCGCCGGCAGACGCCGGCGGAAGTCCTGTGCGTGACCCTGGCGCTGTGGGCAGGGGTCGCCGCGCCGTTCACGGTGAACTTGGTCGGGCAGATGCCGTTGGGCGAGATCGTCCTGCTCGGGGCCGGGGCGCTGGCGGTGTGCTCGCTGGCGCTGACCCACCGCTGGCCCAGTCCGCTGCTGGCGAGCCGGCCGCTGTTCTGGATGTTCGGGGCGCTGGTGGTGAGCTTCGCGGGCTACGTCGTGGCGGACCTGTGGCGCGGCAGCGCGGGGAACGACCTCGTGCGCGGCTGGGCGCGGCTGGCGTTCCTGGCCGGCGACCTGTGGGCGATGGCGTTCCTGTTCGGGGTCACGCCGCGAGCGTTCCTGGCGTTGCAACTCGGGCTGGCGGAGGGCGCGGCGCTGGAGGTCAAACTCCACGGGGCGTTGTTCGACGACTACTGGAAGTTCGGCTACGCCATGCCGGTGACGGTGTTCCTACTGCTGGTGTCTCCGCGCCTGGGTCGCTGGGCGGCGGCGCTGGCGGCGGCGGGGATCGGCTGCGTGCACCTCGCGTTGAGCTTCCGCAGCCTCGGGGCGGAGTGTCTGCTGGTGGCCAGCTTGCTCGTGCTCGTCAACCTACCGCGGCGCACGCGCGGGGTGCTCCTGCCGGTGTTCGTGGCGGCGGGCGTGGCGGCGTTCGGGTTGGTCCACCTACGCAACCAGGGCGAGGAGAACGCCGACCGGGCGACGCGCTCCAACGTCGAGCGCGGGGCGATGATGGCGGCGGCGTGGGAGGGGTTCACCGGCTCGCCCGTGATCGGGCAGGGGTCGTGGTTCAGCCGCTCGGAGGTGATGAACCGCTTCGTGGACCTGCGGACCGCCCGCGCGGAGGACGCCGGCATCGGCGGCTTCGCCACGGACGAGGCGGACGAGGGCATCACGCTCCATTCGCAGATCCTGGTGAGCCTCGCGGAAGGCGGCATCCTGGGGGGAACGTTCTTTTTCGCCTACGCCGGGACCGTGCTCTGGGCGCTGTGGCACGTCGCGGTGCGGCGGCGAGCGGACGGGTTCAGCCCGTTGTATCTGCTGATCCTGGCGGGAGCGTTATCGAACTTGCTGTTCACCCCGTTCTCGGGTGTCCACCGCGTTCACATCGCCTGCGCCGCCGCCGTGGCCCTGCTGTGCTGGGTGCGCCGGCACCGGGACCTCGCCCCGCTCGGGGCGCCCGCCCGGTGGCGCCCGCGCCCGCGCCGGGAACGGAAAACGCGCCTCGGCGTCGTGGCCGCGGACCCGGCCACCTTTCTGCCCGCCTGAAGACCATGCACCCGGCCACGCTCCTCTTGCTCACCCCGACCCTGGGCCGCTCGCCGTATCTGGACGAGACCATCGCCAGCGTGGACGGTCTCGGGCTGCCCACGCGCCACCTGCTCGTCTGCCCGGCGGACCGGGTGGAGGAGCTGTCGGCCCGGTTTCCGGGGAAAACGGTCGTGCCCGACGCCGGCCCGGCGGGGGGGCTCTATGGCGCGCTCAACGCCGGGCTTGCCGCGGCGGAGGCGCTGGACTGGCAGTGGTTTACCTATCTCAACGATGACGACGCGCTCGTGCCCGGCTTCGCGGAGCTCTTTCGCCGTCACGTCCGCGGGCCGGACGGCGCGGCGAGCGTGGCCTACGGCGACATCCTGAACGTGGACCCCGCCGGCCGCTCGCTCGGGCGCATGACCATCGAGCGCAACCCGCGCTGGCTGCCCGCGCTCCTGCGCCAGGGGATCAGTCCGCTGGGGCAGCAGGGAATGCTGTTCGGCCGGCCGGTGGTGGCGCGGCTCGGCGGGTTTTCCACGGCTTACCGGCTGTGCGCCGACCTGGATTTCTGGGCGCGCGCGCTGGCGGCGGGGTTCCCGTTCCGCACCTACCCGTGGACGGTCGGCCGGTTCCGGCTCCAGCCGGGGCAGCTCTCGGGTGACGTGGAGCTGACGCGGCGCGAACTGGCCGACATCTCCGCCCGACACCTGCCCGGGCCGACGCCGACGGGGCTGGCGCGGGCGTGGGGCCGCCTGCGCTACCGGCTGCGTAACGCACCGCGCTACCTGGAGCGCCGCCGCGCGCTGGGCGGCTGGGTGGGCAGCGAGGCGGTGCTCGCCGCCGGCGGGCGTCACCCGGCGGCGGGGGAGGGGGCCGCGTGATTTCAGCCATGCCGGACCGACGCCAGCGCCTCCTCGAACCCGGCCAGCACCCGCGCCGGGGCGCAGAGCGCCTCCGCGCGCGCCGGACCGGCGGCGCCGAGCCGCGCGCGCTGGTCCCGGTCGGCGAGAAGGCTCTGCAGCACGTCCGCGAGCGCCGCGGGGTCGCCCGACGGCACCAGCCGGCCGCAGGAGTCGTCCACGATCTCCAACGCCCCGCCGGCCGCGCTGCTGA
>CAXTFX010000470.1:0-3856 GCA_964243185.1 uncultured Chthoniobacterales bacterium | reverse complement strand
CGCGAGTTCGAGCGCACCTCCACCACCGCGCTCAACGCCTACCTCCAGCCCGTCGTCGGCAGCTACCTCGCCAAGCTCGACACCGCGCTGGCCACCGACGGCTTCACCGGCCCGTTCCACATCGTCCAATCCAACGGCGGCGTCATGTCCACCGCCACCGCCCGCCGCCTCCCCGTCCGCACCGCCCTCTCCGGCCCCGCCGCTGGCGTCATCGCCGCCGCCGCCATCGCCGAATCCGCCGGCTTCCCCGACGTCATCACCGGCGACCTCGGCGGCACCTCCTTCGACGTCTCCCTTGTCGTCGGCGGCGCCGTCGCCCTCGCCGCCCAAGCCACCATCGAGTTCGGCCTCGTCATCCGCACGCCCATGATCGAGATCACCACCATCGGCGCCGGCGGCGGTTCCATCGCCTCCGTCGACGCCGGCGGCCTCCTCCAAGTCGGCCCTGAAAGCGCCGGCTCCCGCCCCGGCCCCGTCTGCTACGGCCAAGGCGGCACCCGCCCGACCCTCACCGATGCCAACGTCGTCCTCGGCCGCATCAACGCCGAGCGCCCCATCGGTGGCGCCCTTTCCCGTCTCGACGCAGCCGCCGCCCGCACCGCCATTCTCGACCACGTCGGCACCAAGCTCGGCCTCGGCGCCGAGGCCGCCGCCGAAGCCATCGTCCGCGTCGCCAACGCCCGCATGGCCGGTGCCATCCGCCTCGTCTCCATCGAGCGCGGCCACGACCCCCAGCGCTTCGCCGCAATCCCGTTCGGCGGCGGCGGCGCCCTCCACGCCGGCGCGCTGATCCTCGATGTCGGCATGAAAGCTGCCCTCGTCCCGCGCTTCCCCGGCGTCACCTCCGCCCTCGGCTGCATCATCTCCGACATCCGCCACGACCAAGTCCAAACGGTAAACCTCGCCCTAAACGGAATCGACGCCCCCGCCCTCGACCGTCGCCTTGTCGCCGAAGCCGCAGCCGCCGTCGCAGTCGTCCAAGCCGCCGGCCTCCCGGTCGAGCGCATCGACACCGTGTTCGAAGCCGACATGCACTATGTCGGCCAAACCCACACGGTCGCCGTCCGCCTCCCCATCGAGGTCACCGACGGCACCACCACCATCTCGGAACTCACGCTCCGAACCGCGTTCAACGGCGCGTATCAAAGCCAATTCGGCCGCCTGCTCCCCACCCTTGGGATCCGCATAGTCAACATCCGCACCGGCGTCACCGAGGCGATCATCCACGCCGCCTTCGAGCAGGCCTACCGCACCCAGTTCGGCCGCGTGCTGCCCGGCGTCGGCGTCCGCCTGGTCAACCTCCGCACCGCCGCCATTGGCCGCCGCCCGCATTTCGACCTCGCCGCCCTTGCCCCCGGCGCCAAAGCCTCCATGGCCGCCGCCGACCGTGGCACCCGCGACGTCTGGTTCGGCCGCTGGCATCGCGCCACCGTCCACGACCGCCTCCACCTACCCATTGGGGCCGAGATCCCCGGCCCCGCCATCCTCGAACAGCCCGATGCGACCACGATCGTCGACCCCGGCCTCATCGCCCGCGTCGACCACCTCGGCAACATCATCGTGACCCGGCAATGACCCTCGAGGCCACCGCCCTCCTCCTCTGCGATCTGCAGAACGATTTCGTCCACCCCAACGGCGCCTACGGCCGCGCCGGCCTCGGCACCCAAGCCATCGCCGCCCTCCCCAATCGCCTGAAGCCCCTCACCGACCGCCTCCGCGCTGCCCGCGGCTGGATCGTCCAGACCCAGTTCACCCTCGTTCCCGGCCGCGGCGGCGAGCCTTTGATCTCCCCCCATCTCCTCTCGCTCCGCCCCTTTCTCCGCCGCGGCGATTTCTGCCCCGGCGCCTGGGGCCACCAACTCGTCGACGAACTTCAGCCCGCCGACCTCTCCGTCGAGAAAGTCGCCTACTCCGCCTTCTACATGAGCCGCCTCGAATGGGTCCTCCGCCGCTGCAGCATCACCCGCCTCCTCGTCGCCGGCATCGTCACCAACGGCGGCGTCGCCTCCACCGTTCGAGAGGCCCACGTCCGCGACTTCGACGTCACCGTGCTCGAAGACGGCTGCGCCGCATTCACCGAACCCGTCCACGACACCGCCATCGCCGCGCTCCGCCCCGTGTGCCGCGTCACTACCATCGAAACGATCCTCGACGAACTCCGATGAGTGTCGAATCTACCGATGGCGTCACCTTCGACGCCCACGTCCCGATCGTCATCGTCGGCGCCGGCGCCGCCGGCCTGGTGGCCGCCCTCGAAGCCCACCGTCACGGCGCCGAGCCGCTCGTCCTCGAACGCGACCCCCTCCCCCGCGGCTCCACCGCCCTCTCCGCCGGCCTGATCCCCGCCGCCGGCACACGCTGGCAACATGCCGCCAACATCCCCGACACCCCTGCCGCCTTCGCCGCCGACATCATGGCCAAAGCCCACGACGAGCCCGAGCCCGCCATCGTCGCCGCCCTAACCGCCCGCGCCGCCCCCGTGCTCGAATGGCTCGCCGACGCCCACGGCCTCCCCTTCTCCGTCCTTGACGACTTCACCTACCCCGGCCACAGCGCCCGCCGCATGCACGGCCTGCCCACGCGCTCCGGCGCCGAACTCATGGATCGCCTGCTTGCCGCCGCCTCCGCCATCGACATCCTGTGCGACGCCCACGTCACCACCCTCTACGCCGACGACGGCCGCCACCTCCGCGCCCCCGGCCGCCATTTACGCGGCCTCGCCTACACCCGCCCCGACGGTACCACCGAGCGCGTCGGCTGCGACGCCGTCATTCTCGCCTGCAACGGCTACGGCGGCGACCCGGCCCTCGTCGCCCAGCACATCCCCGAACTCACCAGCGCCCTCTACTTCGGCCACCCTGGAAACCAAGGCGACGCCCTGCGCTGGGGCCACGCCCTCGGCGCTGCCACCCGAGACCTCTCCGGCCACCAGGGCCACGGCTCCGTCGCCCACCCGATCGGCATCCTGATCACCTGGGCCACCATCACCGAGGGCGGCATCCAGGTGAACACCGCCGGCGAACGCTTTTCCAACGAGATGCAGGGCTACTCCGAACAAGCCGCCTTCGTTCTCCGCCAGCCCGGCGCCATCGCCTGGACCGTCTTCGACCACCGCATCGCCGCCGTCGCCCGTCAATTCGAAGACTTTCGCCAAGCGGAACAATCCGGCGTCATCCTCTCCGCCCCCGATCTCGAAACCCTCGCCGCCGCCATGAACGTCCCGCCCGACGCCCTCACCGCCTCCCTGACCCGCCCCGATGCCGACCCCCTCGGCCGGAACTTCGGCGCCACACCCTCCCTCGCTCCGCCCTACTGCGCCGTCCGCGTCACCGGCGCCCTGTTCCACACCCAAGGCGGCCTCGCCATCGCCCCCAGCAGCGCCGTCTTGGACCCGACCGGCACCCCCTTCCCCAACCTTTTCGCCGCCGGTGGTGCCGCCTGCGGCGTCTCCGGCCGCACCGCCGCCGGTTACCTCTCCGGCAACGGCCTCCTCTCCGCCATCACCCTCGGCTCCCTCGCCGGCGAAGCCGCCGCCCGCCTCGTCGCCTAAATGACGGGACGGCGCCCCGCCCACGGCCGCGCCTCCTCGAGCAACGCCCCCAACCGCAACAAATCCAAATCCGCCCCCCACCGCCCCACCAACTGCACCCCCGTCGGCAACCCGGCCCCATCGAACCCCGACGGCACCGTCAACGCCGGATGCCCCGTCAAATTGAACGGATACACGTAGCTGCTCCACCCCTGCCGCGTGATCCCGCACAACTCGCCATCGATCTCGACCTGATCATGCGCCCCGTCGAAATCCGCCGGCAGCGCCGTCCTCGACAGCGTCGGCATCATCAGCAAGTCGACGCTC
>CAXTFX010000469.1:0-3896 GCA_964243185.1 uncultured Chthoniobacterales bacterium | reverse complement strand
CATGTCGTGCAGGTCGCGCGCCAGGCGGTGGCGCTCCTCCAGCACCGCCCCGGCGTGGACGGCCTCCGTCAGCCGGGTCAGCTCCAGGGCCAGCGCGGACTGGTTGGAAAGGTTGCGCAGGAGCGCCAGCGCCTCGGGGCCGGGGTCGGGCTGGCCGGCGGGCAGGTAGGCGGCGAAGTTGCCCACCACGTTGCCCCCGATGCGGATGGCGGCGTTGACGGTCGCGCGCACCCCCCGCGCCCGCAGGTAATCCCCCCCGGCCGGCGTCCAGCACATCCGCGCGGGCGCGGTGGTGACCTCCTCCAACGGCTCCCGACCGGCGAGGACACCCGCGGCCCACGGGTTGTGGGCCAGGGGTAGCGGGCAGCCGGCGTCCGGGTGCGCGGCCCGCGCGCCGGGCACAACCTCGCCGGCGTCGAAGACGTGGAACAGGCAGACGGAGCCGTCGCGCCACAGCCACATGGAAACGGAGTCCGCCCCCAGCGTCGCGGCCACGGTGCGCAGGGTCGCGTCCAGGAAGAGGTCCAGGCTTTGCTCGGCCGCCAGGGCCTCGACGGTGCGAAAGAGCGCGTCGTTGGCCCGCGCCAGTTCGGCGGTGCGCGCCTCGGCGACCCGGGCCATCTCGCACCGGCCGATGGCCGCGCCCAGGGCGCGGGCGGCGACGGTCAGGGCGTCCATCTCCGCTTGTGACCACACGCGTCGCTCCACGCAGTCGTCGAAGGCCACCAGCCCCGCGTAGTCCGCGCCGACGAACACCGGCACCACGCCCATCGAGCGCATCCCCACGCGCTCGAACGGCTCGCGCAGGGCGGCGGGCACCTCGTCAATGAATTGCCAGAGACTTTGCCCGGCACGCAACGGCCCCAGGAAGACCCCGATCTCCGCGTCGGGGAACCGCGTGACCCCGAGGCTGGCCTGCGAGGCGAAGCCCGGTGCCCACCACTCGTAGGCCAGCTCGTGATGAGCCGCCCCGAATCCCGGGTCCGTGCGCGGCAGGAACACCTTGACCCGGTGCATCGCCGCCGCCTCGCCCAGCCGGCGCAACGCCCCGGCCACCGCGCCCTCGAAGTCCTCCGAGCCGAGCAGGGCCTTGAGGGAGTCCGTCACGGCCGTCAGCAGCCGGTCGCGCAGGGCGAGCGCCGCGTTGACCCCGGCCAGTTCGGCCGCGCGCTCCTCGGCCGCCCGCTCCCGTTCACGGGCGACGGCCGCCTCCCTCGCCTGCTCGGCCAACCGGGAGAGCTCCAGCATTAGGGAGACCTGGTCGGCGATAGCCCGGAGCATCTCTCGCTGGGCAACCTTCAACCCGCCGGGCTGGCGCGAGGAGAAGCCGAGGTAGCCGACACACTCCGGCCCGCGCCGCAGCGCCACCAGCACGGAGGCGGGCAGGTCGTGCTGGAGGAGGTGCGCGCGGGAGTCGGTCGTAAGGAAGGGGCTCTCGGGCGGGCACCAGAGGACGTCGTTGCCGCGGGCGAACTCTGCCCACGCCAACCGGATGGGTTCCTCGTCGAGGGAGTAGAGCCGGGAGGCGAAGCCGAGTTGTCCCAGGTCGGCGATCTGGCCGTCCACGACCATGAAGCGCGTGCGAAAGCCCCGCTCCTCGGCGTTGAAGACGCCTAGGGCCCCGCCCTCGGCGTGGACCACCTCCGCGGCGGCCTGGACGGCCTCGACCAGTGCGGAGTCCACGTCGGCGACCTCCGCCAGTCGCGAGAGCGCCCGGCGCAGCGCCTCGTTGGCTTGGGCCAGTTCGGCGGCGCGCTCCTCCGCCGCCCGCTCCCGCTCGCGGGCCACGGCGGTTTGGCGGGCGTCCTCGGCCAGGCGCACGGTTGCCACCGCCGCGGCCATCTGGTCGGCCAGCCCTTGCAGCAGCCGGTGCGCGTCACCCAGGGTCGGCTCCGGTTCGGCGAAGCCCAAGCCCAGCCAGCCGAGGAGCCGCTCGCCCGCGAGCATGGGCACCTCGCGGATGGCGCGGTTGCCCTGCGCGGCGTGGAAGGCCAGGGCCTCCGGCTCGCACAGGTCGTTGGCGGGCGAGAGCGTCCAGGTGGCCGGGTCCACGGTGATCGTCCGCATCCAACGCCGCAGCGTCGCGCTGACGGGGACGTCCTGGCAGATCAGCTTTTCCCTCGGCACCAGCCCCTCCCGGCCAAGCAGCGCGGCGAAGCGGTAGCGGTCCCCCGCGCGGTCCAGGAGCACGACCGCGCCGGTGTGCGCGCCGGCCAGCCCAGCGGCGGCCCGCAGCAGTTCGCCCAGGAAGCCGTCCAGGTCCTCCAGCCGCGCCAGGGCGGTGACGGCGACCCGCAGCGCCGCGACGGTGCGCTCCAGCTCCGCGGCGTGTTCCCAAGCGACCCGCTCGCGCTCGGCGAGCACGGCGGCGTGGCGGGCCTCCTCGCTCTTCTGGCGCAGCTCCAGCGCCAGGCAGGCTTGCAGGGCCAGGGCTTCGAGGGTCTGGAGGGTGTCCCGGTCCGGCTCGCGCGCCTCGCGCAGGGCCAGCCCGAGGTAGCCGGCCACCGCGCCGCCCACCCGGAAGGGCAGGTTCCAGGTCACGGGGTGGCGCATCCGCCGGTGGTAGTCGGCCGCCACGGGATACCAGGCCGCCATCTCCTCCGCGGACAGGGAAACGAACTCCCCGCCCGCCATCCGCGCGAAGAAGCCGGCCGGGTCCCGCGCGCTGACCCCGGGCAGGGAGGCCACGAACGCCCCCACCTCCGCCGCGCCCCGCGTGATCGCCCCGTCCTGGGCCACGGTGGCGAACTCGAAGGCCGTGCCGGTGGCCTCCAAACGGCGGAACACCGCCCCGCCGGCCGCCCCCGTCACCCGCAGGGCCTCCAGCATGAGCACGTCGAGGACGACGCCCACGCTCTGCGCCTCGCGCAGCCGCTCCACCCCGTCGCGCAACGCCGCGTTGAGCCGGGCCAGCTCCGCCTCGCGCCCCCGGGCCGCGGAGAGTTCGCGCTCCCGGCGCTCCGTTTCCAACCCCGCGCGCTCCACCGCCGCGGCGATGGCGGCGGCGGCCCCCCGGAGCACCGTCGTCTCCGCCCCCGTCCAGACCCGCTCCGCCCGGCAGTCGTCAAAGCCCACGCAGCCCCAGAACGTCCCCGCGGTGAAGATGGGCACCATCAGGTCGCTGCGGGTGGCAATCGCCGCGTTGCGCCGCGCGTTTTCCCCCGTGCGCCCGGCGGGGTGGGAGGCGTAAACCTGCCCCGCGCGCAATGGCCCGATCACCTCGGGAAAGTCGGCGTCGGCCAAGCACACGCCGAGCCGGTGCCACTCCGCGTGGGCCGCCCGGCCCGGCGCGTGCCAGCCGGCCAGGAGGACGGAACCCGCCCGGGCCGCGTCGTGTTGGAACACATACACCCGGTCCAGCCCGCTGCCCTCGCCCAGGGCGGCCAGGGCGCGTTCCAGGGCCGGGAGCAGCTCGCCGCCCGCGAGCAGGTGCCGGCTGGCCTCCACCACGGCGCCGAGCAGGGCGTCGCGCCGGGCGGGTTCCCGCGGGTCAGCGTCGCCGGGATGCCCCACGGGGAGTTTTGGGGCGGGGTCGGGCACGCAGAAGCCGGTTGCGGCACCATCGGGACGACTGTCCGGGAGGTGACACGGGGAAGGGGAAGACCCGTCGGGGGGAGCCGCCAGGAGCGTGCCGGCATCCGACCGTTGCGGGCAGGTCGCGTCTTAGGCTAAGCCGTTTGCGGCACGCTTGGCAACTATCCGAAAGGAGGGGGTCCGCCCCCCTCGGAGGGAGGCCAAAGTTCTACCCGCACGGACAATGGCGGGCGCGGCGGGGCGGGAGGTAGGATGCCCTCGCACGCGGGGAACATCCATCCCGCCGCACGCGCCACCGCTCCGCACCCATGAACCTGCAACTCGAAGACAAAACCGCCCTGGTCACCGGCTCCTCCTCCGGC
>CAXTFX010000468.1:0-3901 GCA_964243185.1 uncultured Chthoniobacterales bacterium | reverse complement strand
CCCTTGCCGCCGCGCTCATCACTTGGAACCGGGGCCGGTTCGGATTGGCTCTTAATCACCCTGCGCGAACGTTGGCTGAACCCGCCGGAGTGGACGCAAACGCGCACCCTCACCTTCCCCGGCACCGCCGCCGGCCCGTGGGCGCGTTTCGTGGATCCGGCCACGGTGGACCCGTCAACCGGCGTCGGCACCGTGCGTTTCCCCCGCCTGGAACCGCGCGAGGCCGACGGCGCGGCCCGGCTGAAGGCGCGCACGTTGGCCGCCCTCTACAACGAACGCCCCGCCTGGCTCGCCCACGCCCACGCCCGGTTGGACGCCGCCGCCGCGGCTGCCTACGGCTGGCCCGCCGACCTGCCCGACGCCGACGTTCTGGAACGCCTGTTGGCCTTGAACCTCGCCCGCGCCGCCGCCGAGCAAGCCCGCCCCGCCGCGCCCCGGCCCCGCGCCCCCCCGCGGGAAGGCGGACGGCGACCTGCTCTAACCCGCCGCCCCCAGGATGCACCCGGCCCACCGAGAAGCCGACGCCCTTTCCCTGTTGCAGCGTTCCGCCGCGGCGCGGGAGATCGTCCAGCGCCGCGCCGGGATCGAACGGGCGTTGCGCTCGCCCGGCCGCAAGGTCTGGCCGACGGCGCGCGTCGCCGCCATCTTCGGCGTGGAGGAAAGCCTGCTCCGGCTTCAGGCAACCGGCGCCGGGTTCGGACACCGCGCAACGTCCCGGACGTGCCGGAGTTATCCGACGCACCTGCAACCACGATCGAGCCCGCCGCGCCTCCGCGCGCCACGCTTGGCAGCTTGGCTTGAAAAAGCCTGATTAAGCCTGATCAACCTTGATTTAGCTTGTGCCCACGGAACTTGCGACAGCCAAAATCCGCCGGCGGGCGACGGGAAAGCCGAGCGGACGCGGCGGGCGTTGGCGACACCTGAAAATACCGGTAACACGGGCCGGTGTGTTCTCGTTTGTGTACTCAAAAACTTGTTTTTACCCTTTCTCGCAAGCGTAAGTGGCTCGTGCTGGAACAGTAAGCGGGTGAAGGGAATCGAACCCTCGTGTGCAGCTTGGGAAGCTGCCGTTCTACCATTGAACTACACCCGCGAAACGGTCCCGACAGGGCGAAGTTAGCGGGGGCGGGGAGGGCTGCCAAACGGAAATTTATCGGGGCTGCCCTTCACCACCCTCCCCGCTCGACCCGATCCCCCCGCAGGGCTCCCCCCCAGGCCAGCACGCGCGCCCGGTGGTCGCGGCGGCTCCATCAAGATCGGGCCGCGGGCGACGCCCGCTCACCGGGTTCCAGGGGCGAGCGCGGCCCGCGTCGCGGGGGCGGGTTCAAGCGGTCGGGACCCCCAGGGCCGCGAAGGATTCGTCCAGGGTGCGGGCGCTCTCCATCAGCAAGGTAGCCAGGGGGGTGCGCACGTTGGGCCGGGGCGGTTGGAGCACGGGGGAAACGCGCAGCCGCGGCTCCCGCCAGGCGAACATCTCGCCCACGGCCGCGTCCCCCTCCCGGCCCCCGGACGTGAGGGCGTGGGTGAGCCGCCCGCGGTCAAAGCCCAGGTGCCCGTCCCGCCCGCCCCCGGCCGCCACGGCCACCAGGCAGGTTTTCTTGTCCAACTCCATCAGCTGGAGAAAGCTCGGCAGCGTGAACCCCTGCACCCGGCTCTCCCCCTCGCCCGCCGCGAGCAGCCCCCCGATGGCCCCGGCGAGGTCCGCGATGCGGATGGGCTTTTCCAGGAACACCCGCGCCCCGAGGTGCGTCACGAACGCCCCGGCATCCGGGAAACCGTAGCCGGTCAGGACGATGACGGGAAGCTCCGGGTGGTGCCGGCCGAGGTGTTCGAGCAGCGAAAACCCGTCCACGCCCGGCATACACAGGTCGGTGATAACCACTTCCACCCCGCCCCGGCCCAGCGTCTCGATGGCCCGCAGCCCCCCGTCGGCCGTGCGCACGCCGTAGCCGGCCAGCCGCAGTCCCTCCCCCAATGCCTCGCGCAACGGCGCCTCATCCTCGACCAACAACACGGTTTTCATCTGTTCCCCAGAAAGCAGAGGTCGTGCCGGGGAGAGGGGGGCAAGGTGCAAGATGCAGGGTGCGAGATGCCGGATGCCGGGTGGCGGATGCCGGATGGCGGAGTTTCGGAGGCGGCGCCGTCCCGCGGCTCTGGACATCTTGCACCTTGCACCTAGCATTCTGCCCCCAGCCTCACCCCCTGCCGGATCAACACCGGGGAACCTTCGGCGACGAAGCCGTGGTCCGGCGCCCCGCGCAGACGTTCCGCCAGGGCTTCGCCGTAGAGCGGCACCGCGGCCGGGAGCTCGGCCACGCACTCCCGCGCCGGGCGCACGCGCCAGCGCGGGTGCTCGACGCCGTATTCCGTGGTCCCCGTCCGACGGCCGGCGCCGCGGGAGGAGTAGCCGAAGTAGTGCTCGGAGATCCATTCCTCCAACGACCCCGGCGCGCTCGCCCGCCAACCCTCGGCCGGTTCGCACGCCGCCCGCAGGACGTTCCAGGCCCCGTCGGCCCGCCAGCGGAACTCAAGCCGGTCCGGTCCGCGCGCGTCGTCCCCGCCGCCGAGGTCGCAACGCATCGGGCGGGCGAGGTATTTCTCGCCGTAACAGAGCCGGGCCACGGCGGCGACGGCCGGCAGCGGGACGATCTCCTTGATGAACACCGTTCCCCGCCGCCACCGACCGGCATCCTCCGGGTCGCGGCGGCGGACGTAAAAGCGCAAGTTCACCTCCGGGAAGTTCACGTGGCAGGGCACCCGCACCCGGCCCCCGAGCAGCCGCGTGTCCAGGAACCGGAACCCGATCAGGGAAATGAACGTCCGCCTGTCGTCCGTGAAATCCAGCTCCGTCCCCGGCGGCACGAGGTGCGCCAACGCCCCGGGGGGCACGGCGTAGGAGGCCATGACGAGGTGCCGCCACTCCGCGGTGAGGAAAACGGGGCGAATCATGGGTGGTCGGTCGCTGATCGGGAAACAAGGGGGAGGGACCTGGCGGTTATATCCCCTCCGCGCGGATTCTTCACCCGTTCACCGTCCGCAAACGCTCCGGCAACGTGCAACGCGCGCAGTCGGAGGCGTCGCGCAGGCAGAAGTCCTCGTAAACCTGCAACAACCCCTGCTGGTGCGCGACGGTGCGGGTGAACCGCCGGCGCATCGCCCCGTCGGCCCCGAAGAGCCGGGCAGCGGCCGTCTCGACCCGGCGGTTGGTCAACTTGGCCGGGAGCCGGGCGTAGGCTTCCCACAACTCCGGGCGGGCGGCCAGGGCGCGGGGGAAGAACACGTTGGCCAGCATCTCCGTCGCCCGCGTGCCGCCGATGAGCGCCAGCGGGCGCGGGGAGCGGGCGGAGCGCAGCGTGTAGCGGTGGTCCCAGAACGGGTCCGACAACTCCCCGAGCACCCGCGGCACGTCCCGCGCCGGGTCGGGGCTGGCGGCGAGGGCGCGCACCCGCGGCCAGTGCCGTGCGAGGGCGGCGAGGGCGGCGACGCGGCGCTGCGGGTGGTTGGCCGGCCGCTGGCCCGCGAGCGTCCAGGCCCCGGCCGGCAGCGCCAGCCGGGCGAAGCCGTCCCGGCGCGTCCACCAGTTCTCCCACCACCCGCGCAGGTATTGCCGGGCCTCCCGCGCGTCGTCACCCTCCGCGAACTCCGGCGGGGCCGGGCGCGTGAGGAACCCGCTCAGGCCGAAGAGCAACGCCGCGGCGGTCCCCGCGCCCTCCGCCCGCAGGAGTTTGACCGGCAGGCGCTGGGCCAGGAGCGTGAACGGGAGCTGGTTCTCCTTGTAGCCCAACGCGGCGGCCAGCGCCGTCCACAGCGCCTCGTCCTCCCCGCGGGCGGCGGCGAGGCGCTCGAACCGGGCGCGCTTGCGCTCCAGCCGCTGTCGGGCCGCGGCGGCGAGCAGCTCCCC
>CAXTFX010000467.1:0-3902 GCA_964243185.1 uncultured Chthoniobacterales bacterium | reverse complement strand
TCGGCAGCCAGACCGGGAACGCCGAAGGGTTGGCGAAGAAGCTCAAAACGACCGCCGAAAAACGCGGGCTGGCGCCGAAGCTGCACGATCTCGCCAAGGTCGAGCCGGCGGAGTTAACCAAGACCGGCGACGTCCTGCTCATCACGAGCACTTGGGGCGAGGGCGACCCGCCGGACAACGCCGCCGGGTTTTGGGAAAAGCTCGCTGCCGAGAGCCATCCGCGGTTGGAAAATCTGCGCTATTCGGTTCTGGCGCTGGGGGATAAAAATTACGAGGACTTTTGCGGGTGCGGCAAGAAGTTTGACGAACGCCTGGCCGACCTCGGGGCCCGGCGGCTGCACGGCCGGCAGGATTGCGACACGGACTACGACGCCCCGGCCCAGGCTTGGATGGACGCCGTCCTGGAGCGGTTGACGGCCGGGGAGGACACGCCGCCGACGGCCCGCGGGCACCACGACGAGGGGGCGCACATGGACCCCGGGGCGAACGAGCTGGCCGCGCTGGGCAAACCGATGCGTAGCGACGGCATCGTTCCGCCGCGGGACGTCAACGGCGCGAGCGTCGCGCCGGCGGCTATGGCGGTCGTGACGTTTTCCAAGGCCAACCCGTTCCCCGCCCGGTTGCTGGTCAACCGGCGGCTGACGGCGGACACCTCGGAGAAGGAAACGCGGCACTACGAGATCAGCCTGGCCGGCTCGGGGTTGGCGTATGAGGTCGGCGACGCGCTCGGGATCGTGCCCACCAACTGCCCGGAACTCGTGGGCGAGGTGCTGCGCGCGCTGGGTTTCGACGGGGAGGAAGAGGTCACGGGTGCCGACGGTCAGGCGAAGCCGATCCGGCTGGCGTTGGAGCGGGACTACGCGATCCGCGCGCCGCACAAAGAATTCCTGGCCGCGCTCGCCGCGCGGGACCACGCGGATGCCTACCTCAAAGATTTGTTGAACCCGGAGGTCCGCACCGAACTGGACCTTTACCTGGTCGGACGCGAGATCATAGACTTCCTGTTGGACTCGCCAAAGCTCGGGTTCAAGCCGCAAGAGTTCGTTAACCTGTTGCGGAAGATGCAGCCGCGGCTTTACTCGATTGCTTCGAGCCTCAGGGCGCACCCGGAACAGGTTCACCTCACGGTGGACACGTTGCGCTACGAAGCGCACGGGCGGGGTCGTAAGGGCGTGTCGTCCACGTTTCTCGCCGACCGGGCCGGGGAGGCGACGACGATCCCGGTGTTCATCCAGCAGGCCAAGCACTTCCGCCCGCCGGAGGACCGGACTAAGCCGATGGTCATGGTCGGACCGGGGACGGGCATCGCGCCGTTCCGGGCGTTCTTGCAGGAGCGGCAGGCGGCGGCGGCCCCGGGGAAAAATTGGCTGTTCTTCGGGGCGCAGAAATCGGCGACGGACTTTTTCTACCGGGAGGAGTTGGAAGCGATGCAGAGCGCCGGGTATCTGCACAAATTATCCACGGCGTTCTCGCGGGACCAAGCCGAGAAGATCTACGTGCAAACACGGATGCGGGAGAACGCGGCGGAGCTTTGGCAATATTTAGAGGAGGGCGCGCACTTCTACGTCTGCGGGGACGCGAAGCGGATGGCGAAAGACGTGGACGGAGCTTTACACGAAGTCATCCAAACGAGCGGCGGGTTGTCGGGGGATGGCGCGAAGGAATACGTCGCCAAGCTCAAGAAGGACAAACGCTATCAACGCGACGTTTACTGAACTTTTTCATCCGCAGATTACGCAG
Source organism: uncultured Chthoniobacterales bacterium (assembly GCA_964243185.1). GTDB lineage: Bacteria > Verrucomicrobiota > Verrucomicrobiia > Chthoniobacterales > SZAS-18 > CAXTFX01. The sequence goes on along the minus strand of CAXTFX010000467.1, from coordinate 2,162 downwards.
ATTATTTTGGTGGCGGAGGGTAGGGCGGGTTATCCCTAACCCGCCGCAGGATAGCGCGTGGTTAACGGCAACAGCATTTAATGATGCACAACGGCGGCGGGTTAGGGATAACCCGCCCTACCCTCCGCCACTCCCGAAATTCCAGACCCCTTCCGAATAATCTGCGGGTAAAACTCTTTCCCCATGTCCACTCTCACGCTCAACGGCAACGGCCGTTCCCACGTGGCCGACACTTCACCGGCGGCCGGGTTCACACCTTCGCAGAAGGAGTATCTCGCCGGGTTCATGGCGGGCGTCTCGCAGCGGGGCTTCGTGCCTTTCGCGGGGCACACGGCGAGCGGCGCGATCACCTCCACGCCGACGGCCGGAGTCCAGAATCTGGCGGCCCCGGAGGAAGTCGAGCAAATGATTTTCGGCACGCCGGTTTCGGAGTTGAACAAACAGGAACTCTGGAAGCTGGAGCGGCACGGACTCGACATCTGGGATCGGCTGCTGCTTCACGAGCAGAAGGACCAACTGCCGGACGAGAAGGACACCTACTTCTTCCGTTTTCACGGTCTGTTCTACGTCGGCCCGGTGCAGGAATCGTTGATGTTGCGTTGCCGCATCCCGGCGGGGGAAGTCTCGGCGGCACAACTCGACGGGTTGGCGGACATCGCGGAGCACTACGGTCCCGGCCATGCGGACCTGACGACGCGCAGCAATCTCCAGGTGCGCGAGATTGCCCCGCGAAACCTGGTGAAAACGCTGATGCGGTTGCAGGAGATCGGGCTGTCTTCCAAGGGCGCCGGCGTGGATAACATCCGCAACATCACGGTGACGCCGACGGCGGGCGTGGACTTTGATGAAGTATTGGACACCCGGCCGTTGGCGCACGGGGTCAGCCACTACATTCTCAACAGCCGGGATATGTTCGGGCTGCCGCGAAAGTTCAACATCTCCTTCGACGGCGGGGGGGCGATCTCGGCGGCGACGGACACCAACGACATCGGGTTCGTGGCGGTGAAGGTCGGTGAGGGCAAGAGTGTCGCCCCGGGTGTTTATCTGCGCGTGCAACTGGCGGGCATCACGGGGCACCAGCAGTTTGCCCAGGACGCGGGGATCGTCGTCCGGCCGGAGGACGCGGTGGCGGTCGCGGCGGCCATCGTGCGGGTGTTCAACGAGACGGGCGACCGGACCAACCGCAAGCGGGCGCGGTTGAAATACGTCATTGATCGGCTCGGGATCCCCAAATACTTAGAGTTGGTCCAAGCCAAGCTGGATTTCCCGTTGGTGCACCTGCCGTTAACGGATTGCGAGCCGCGGCCGAAGGCCCAGGCCCACGGGCACGTGGGGGTGTTCCGGCAGCGGCAGCCGGGGTTGAACTACGTGGGCGTCGTGGTTCCGGTCGGGAGGTTGAGCGTGAAGCAAATGCGCCGGCTGGCGGAGTTGTCGCGGAACTATGGTTCGGGCGAGGTGCGGTTGACGCCGTGGCAGAACCTCATCATCCCGAACGTGCCGGATGGCTTTGTGGAAACGGTCAAACGCAATCTGGTCCGGATGGGGCTACACCATGAAGCCACGGCGGTTTCCGGCGGCCTGGTCGCTTGCACGGGAAACCAGGGGTGCAAATGGGCAGCCACGAACACGAAGGGGCAGGCCGTGGAACTGGCGCGTTACCTGGAGAAGAAGTTTACTTTGGACCAACCGTTAAACATTCATCTGACGGGTTGCCCGAACTCTTGCGCGCAACACTACATGGGGGACATCGGGTTGTTGGGCACAAAGGTCGGCAGCGACAAGCGCGAGGGCTACCACGTGTTCGTCGGCGGCGGGTTTGGCGAGATGCAGGCCGTCGGGCGGGAGGTGTTCCGGGGCGTGGAGTTCGAGAGCCTCAAACCGACGATCGAGAAGATGTTGCGCGGGTATCTGCGGCGACGCGAGGGGCGGGAGAGTTTCCAGGCGTTTTCGCAACGTCATGACCTGAAGACGTTGCAGGAGATCTTCAGCAACGACGAGTGAAGTTTGTCTTGCCGCATGGAAGTCACCCGGCGGCGTTATCTGGAGGGGTTTTCCGCCGGCCGGCACGCGCGCGACCGCAAGCGGCAGGGGGAGCCGCCGTTGCCGCCGGCGGCAGGGGTTGCGCCGCTGACGCCTGACCCGTGGCGCACGCTGCTGGGCTG
>CAXTFX010000466.1:0-3904 GCA_964243185.1 uncultured Chthoniobacterales bacterium | reverse complement strand
GTGTGCGAGCGGACCTGCACGTCGGCCGGCCCCCCTTCCGGCGCGGGCAGCGGGGTGCCCGGGGAGGCCGCGGTGATCTGGCGCTCGACGTCGGTGACGATGGTTTCGGCTTCCTCCTCGCGGCCGTGGGTCATCAGCCAGCGGGGGCTCTCCGGCACCCAGCCGCGGATGAAGAGCACGCCCAACCCGAGCACTGCGCCGATGCCGAAGGCCAGCCGCCAGCCCAGCGCCGCGGGGACGTGCTGGCCGTTGAGCAGCAGCGTGACCCCCACCGCCCCGAGGAGCGCGCCCAGCCAGTAGGTGGAGTTGACGATGAGGTCCACCCGGCCGCGCACGCGGGCGGGGATCAGCTCGTCAATGGCCGAGTTGATGGCGGCGTATTCCCCGCCGATGCCCGCCCCCGTCAACGCGCGGAAGAAGCAGTAGGAGGCGAAGTTCCACGAGAAGGCCGTGGCCGCCGTGGCGATCGTGTAAAGGATCAGCGTCAGGTAAAAGAGCTTTTTGCGCCCGAGCCGGTCGGTGCCGTAGCCGAAGACGAGGGCGCCCACCACGGCCCCGGCGAGATAATACGAGGCGCTGGCGCCAACCTGGGTGTCGGAGAGGGCGAGGGTTTCCTTCTGTTGGAGGATGCCGCCGAGGGCGCCGACTAGGGTGACCTCCAGGCCGTCGAGCACCCAGGTGATCCCCAGGGCCGTGACGACCAGCAGATGCCAGCGACTCCACGGCAACCGGTCCAACCGGGCGGGAACGTCGCTCTTGAACCAGGAGCCGAGGGCGGCAGGCATATGGTTTCCATTCGGCTCCAGGGGTCCCGCCGGGAGGTCTGCGGGCGAGAAATAATCCCGCGCCCTCTGGTGGACGGAGTTCCGTCCGGGGAAGGGAACGCCCCCGCCGCCGTGCCGTCCCCTCGCCGCCGCCTGCTCTCCCGCGCGGGCGCCGCCGGGGACGCGGCCTCGCCCGTGAGCAGAACCAACGTGCGCCGGATCCCGCTTGTCATCCCCGGCCGGCTTCGGCTACACCAGCTCTCGCCATGAAAGCTCGCCGCGTGCCCACCATCCTCGCTGTCGCCCTCGCCTTGACTTTGCCGCTGCTCGGCGGGTGCGCCGCGTCCACGGGCGGGCCGGGCGCCGCGGCGGCTGCACCCGCGGAAGACCGCGGCAGTGACGAGCCGCAGGTGGTCATCCGCACGGACGACCCCGGGCGGGTCCGTCAGGCGGCCATCACCCTGGTGAGGCAATACGGGGGCGAACTGCGGCGGGCCGATCCCGATCAGCTCCTCTTCTCGAAGGCTGGCAAGGTCGCGGGAGGCTCCTCTGCCGCCACCGTTTACTTCGTGCGCCTCACCCTGAGCCCGGCCGGCCCGGGCCGGGTGCGGGCCAGCGCCTCCGGCACGGCCCGCGGGCCGCGCCCGACCGGGTTGAGCGATGCCCGGGCGCGCACCCTGCTCATGGCTGGCTTGTTACGGCTACAGGCAACGGTGGAGGCAGGCCGCTGAACTCGGTTCGACCGGAACGTCTCCGGTCTTAGGAGGGTGTCACGCCCCCGCGGGGTCTCCGGCGACGTCCTCGCTGGGGTGGTCCTCGGCTTCCTGGAGGTCGCGGTCACCGGTGACCTCGTCCCAATCGTAGCCGGTGAAAGCGGCGAAGGCGCCGAGCTGGCGGTCCCATTCCAGGCGGTTCTTGACGTATCGGCGCCGGCCGGCCGCCACGTCGGGGCGGGTGCGGATGCCCGCCCGGGCGAAGCGTTCGCGGGTTTGGTCGAAGCGCCGGTGCCAGCGGGGGAACTCGGCTTCGGGCGTCTCCTCGGGCAGCTCGTCGGCCGTGTTGACGCGCAGGTTGAGGAACACGGAGAGCTGGCGCAGCACGTAGCGGGCGCTCTCCTCCAGGGTTTCCGCCTCCGGGTGGTCGCAGAGATCGGCGTAGGCGGCGCGGTCCAGGCACGACTCCATGACCGAGCGAATCTCCAGGACCAGGAACAGCACGCGCGGCAGGCTCTTGTGGACCTCCACCGGGTGAAAGTAGTGGATGACGGGGTGCTCGACGTGGCTTTCCAGCAGGCTTTGCAGGTCGCGGGCCGCGGAGGCAAACAGCGTTTCCAAGCCCCGGAACTCGCCGCGCCGGAAGTGGTGAACCAGGAAGCCGGCGGCATCCGCTCCCTCCCCCGCCTGGTGGTAAAAGGACAGGGCCACGGCGCGCTTGCGCTCCAGGGCGTTGGTGACGGTGAGCAGGTAGGTCACGGCCAGGGAGATGGAGACAAACCCCGTGGTGGCTTCGCTCAGGGCCACCAGCCGCATCCCGGTGGTGCGCGGGGCGAGGTCGCCGTAGCCCAAGGTGGTCAAGGTGGTGCCCGAAAAGTAGAGCGCCTCGATCCAGGGCGGCGTCCTGGCTTCCTCGTTGACGTTAAATGAGGCCGGCATCCGCGGCCAGTAGATGAGCGCGAAGCCGAGTATCAGCAGGACGATGAAGCAGGCCACCAGCCCGGGCAGGAGCAGCGGGCCGACGGCGTTGAGGATCAGGTGGCGACGCGGGCGCGAGAAGCGGAACGCCAGGCCCCGCGCCAGCCACCAGACGCCCCGGTTGAGCCGCTCGCCGATGGGGCCGGCCCGGGCCCGGGAGTGCAGGATGCTGGCGTAAACGTCATAGGCCGCCAGCCCGAGCAGGCCGGCGCCGAGAGTCGTAGCCAGGAGGGAGGAGAGCGCGGTCACGGCGGCTTGGTCCTCCTTCACACCGACTCCGGGACCGAGCCGCCGCCAGGGGTGACCGCGCGCATTTCCTAGGGGGGGCCAGGCGTCAAGCGGGCGTTACCGGGCCAGTTCAATCTCCACGCGCCGGTTCATCTCGCGGGCCTGGGGGCTGGCGTTGTCGGTGATGGCGTAGGCTTCGCCGAAGTTGGCCATCGCGATGCGGCCGACGTCCACGCCGGCGCCGGTGAGGGCGCTTTTCACCGTCTCGATGCGCTTCTGGGTGAGCTGGCGGTTGACCTCGGCCGAGCCGGAATTATCCGTGTAACCCTTCAAGGAGACCCGCGCCGCGGGGTTGGCCTGGAGGTAGTCGGCGACCGAGCGCAGGACGCCAGTGGCGTCCGAGTTCGGCGTGGTGGCGTTGGCGTCGAAGTTCAGCACGGCTTTACCCATGTCAGGGCCAGCAGCGTGGACGGTGAACGGATTGAGCAGGGCGGCCCCGGCCCCGCGCGTGGCGTTAACGGCGCCGGCCGTGGCGCTGCGGGTGGCGTCGGTCGTGCGGTTCACGGCATTCGCGGTGGCATCCGCGGCGCGGTTGGCGACGCTGGCGGCCGGGCTGGCGACGGCCACCGGGGCGGCGGTGGCCACGGGAGCCGGGGTGGCGGCGACGACCGGGCGGTCGTCGGTGTCGGCCCGGCGGTTGCAGAGAGGGATGAGCAACAGCAGGAGCAGGGGCGTGAGGTAGAGCCAGTTGAAGGGTCGTTTCCCGGCGGTGACGGGGACGGCGGCGACGTCGTCGCCGTCGTTATCACGGCGGGGGGCGGGGTTATTGTTGGTGGTAGGCATGGGGTGTTGGGGTTTTTTAGGTGTGACTGCGTGAGCTGACGGAAGGGATGGCCGGGGGGAACAAAAAGGGGCGGAGCAGGAATCTGCCCCGCCCCTTTTCGCGTTGACGTGACCGGGTGGAGAACCGCCGGTTTAGACCGCGCGGGGCGCGGTGGTCACACCGACCATGTCGCGCGGGGTGGCGCTGCGGCCGCCCATCGCCGCGGCGAGGGCTCCGAGCACGAGGGCCAGCGAGGAGGCCAGGCCACCCTTGGCGGCACCCTTGCGGGCGGCGTCGGCGGCGGCTTTCGCCTTCTCCTTGGTTTCCGCAGCCACCTGCTGCGCCTTGGCCTTGGTCTGCTCAAAGGTCTGCTGGTAGTTGTTGACGATCTGCTCGGC
>CAXTFX010000465.1:0-3930 GCA_964243185.1 uncultured Chthoniobacterales bacterium | reverse complement strand
TTACAAACGATAAAAACCTTTTGAAAACATTTGCATTCCAACAAGACATCGCCTTTAAGCAAACGTTGTCAGATTGACAGATTCACCAACCCATTCACATGAACATCTCAAACCTCACCGCCTCCCAGTTCAAGCAAGCCGTCTCGTTACTTGAAAAGAAAGAGGCCCTGCAAAAACAAATCGAAGACATTGACGGCCGCGTCGCCGGCCTGTTCGGCGGTAAGACCTCGGGCGGAGAGACCACCGCCCCCCGCCGCCGCGGTGGTCGCCCCCCCGGCAGCACGAACAAGAAGTCCGCGACCCCGCGCGCCAAACGTGAGCCCGGCGCCAAGCGCGGCGACCTCAAGATCAAGGTTCTCGCGGCGTTGAAAGACGCCGGCGACGCGGGGCTTTCCATCAAGGAAATGTCCGACAAGCTCAAGACCAAAGGCTCGAACCTCTACGCATGGTTCGGCAGCACGGGCAAGAAGGTCACGGAGATTCAGAAAGTCGGCCCCGCCAAATACAAGCTGGTCGGCGCCAACGGGCAGGGCTAACGGAGTTCTCTCCGCTAAATCCTCCCTGCCGGATCGCGCGGCCCGACGGTGAACCAATGTCACCGGGCGGGCCGCGCGTGCGTATTGGCGGTGGGGGAACTTCGTCGTATCGCACGACCGACCGGACGACTCACCGTGAGAACACGGAGAGGGAAAAGAATATTAATGGGTTCTGAAAATCCCTTCTCCCGGCCGCGGTGTTCCCCGTTTCTCCGCGGTGAATTTACCGACCGGCGCCATCTGAAAATCCGGGCGCCGCCGATTGTAGGGCATGACCAAACCCCCTCTGTTCGCCCTCCTGATCGCCGGCACCTTGAGCCTGGCGTCCCCGCTGACAACCACGCGGGCGCAGGCCCCCGCGGGCAAGCCCATTACCAAGGTCGCCGAGTTCCCGGACTACCAGGTGACGGGTCTGGCCGTTTCCAAAACCGGCCGGCTCTTCGCCAATTTCCCGCGCTGGTCGAGCGAATATAAGAACGCGGTCGTCGAGGTGCTGCCCGACGGCACGAACAAACCGTTTCCCGACGAGAACTGGAACTCCTGGCAGGACAAGGACCCCGACGTGGCCGGCAAGTTCGTTTGCGTGCAGAGCGTCGTGGTTGACGACACGGATGCCCTCTGGGTGCTGGACCCCGGCAACCCGCTCCAGCAGGGCACGTTGCCCGGCGCGCCGAAGCTGGTGAAGATTGATCTCAAGACCAACGCCGTCGCGCAGACGATCCCGTTCGGCGCGGACGTTTGCCCGGCCAAGAGTTATCTCAACGACGTGCGTTTCGACGTTGACCGGCAGGTCGCCTACATCTCCGAGAGCGGCGTTGGCGCCATCGTCGTGGTGGACCTCAAAACCGGCCAGGCCCGCCGCACGCTGGACGAAGACCAATCCGTGCTCCTGGAGAGAGGGGTGGACCTGACCATCAACGGCAAGGAGGTCATGACGGCCGAGAAGCAGCGGCCAAATTTCAACGTTGACGGCATCGCGCTCTCCCCCGACAACGAGTTCGTCTATTACCAGGCGTTGATGGGCGCAACGCTCTACCGCGTGCCCACGGCCGTCCTACGCGACGCCTCCAAGAGCGCCGACGACCTGAGTAAAGCCGTGGAAAAAGTAGCCACTCTATTCCCGAACGACGGCTACTGGATGGACAAGAGCGGCAACCTCTACCTGAGCGACCTGCGCGACGGTGCCATCCAGAAACGCACCCCGGAGGGCAAGATCGAACTCGTCGCCAGCGATCCGCGCATCCAGTGGCCGGATTCCTTCGCGCAGGGACCGGACGGCGCGCTCTACTTTACCTGCTCGCACATCCATCACATGCCCCAATACAACGGCGGCCAAAGCGCGCGGACCGAGCCCTACGCCATCTTCAAGGTGATGCCTTGAAACTGTTGCGCGTCTGGAGCGGTTCGTCGGGGCATACGCCTCCCGCCGAGTTGCACGGTTTGAATAAGCCCGGTCGCGGCCCGTCTCATCGGGGGCAGCAGACTCCCAACCAAACCATGAAAAAACTCCTCTTGACCCTCACCGCCGCCGTGGCCGGCTTGACCGCGTTCGGTCCGGCGGCGCACGCCCAGTATTTCGGCCGCGGAGAGCGTGATTACCGCGACCGCGGGGAGCGTGAATACCGCGACCGCGAGGTCGTGGTCGAGAACGCCCCGAAGCGCAACCTCAACGACGGCTATGACCGCGCTTACAACGAGCGCCGCCGCAAGTCGGTTTACCTCATCGAGCGCGGCCGGCCCGTGCGGCGCGAGGTGTTCTTCGACGGCCGCGGCCATTATTACCGGATGATTGATAATCGGCCCGTGTTCATCCGCGAGCGCGTGTTCGAGTCCTACCCGGAACGTTATTACTACCGGGACGGCCGCGCGCGCCCCGGCATCACGCTGAACCTCGGCGGCTAGACCGCCCCCGTCAGCGCCTCGACCCACCGCCCGCCCGGCTCGTTCCGGGCGGGCGGTTTTTTGTGGATTCGCGAGCAACGGAATCCGCTGAATAACGTTCAAAGAGGAACGTCTGTTTTGCTGAACCGGGAACGGTTCCAAACCGCAACGTTAGTCTCGCACTCACCACACCCATGAAAAAGTTGCTCCTTTGTTTGTGCGCCGCCGCCGCCGGTCTGGCCGGCGGGTTCGGTGCCACGGCCGCCCGCGCCGACGTGGGCCCCTACGACGACGGTGATTACGGCTACCAGCCGCGCTACCGCCACCGCGAAGAATATCGCGAAGAACGCGGCTACCGGGAAGACGGCTACGCGCGCTGCCGCCCGGACCGCGTCTATATCATCGAGCGTGGCGCCCCGGTGCGCCGCGTCGTTTACTTCGATCCCTACGGCCGGTGTTTCTACCCGGCCGGCCCCCGGCGCGTGTATGTCGAAAACTATTACCGCGAATACCCGCGCTTCTATCACCCCCGCCCGCACGTCGGCGTGACGTTCAGCTTTGGTGGTTAAGGCGGCCGCCGCGTGGTAGGGGGCGGGCGTCCTCGCCCGCTCCCCCCCCATAAGATGGCTCCCGACCCCTTCGCGCTGCTCGCGCTGCCCCGCCGGCCGTGGCTGGAAGCGGAGGTGGTCAAGGAGTCTTTCCATCGTCTCGGCCGCGAGCTCCACCCGGACGCGGCCGGCGACGCGGGTGACACCGACCGTTTTGCCGCGCTGAACGAGGCGCAGGCAACCCTGACCGACCCCCGGCGGCGGTTGTCGAGTCTGCTCGCCCTGGAGTTCGCGGACGCGCCTTCCGCCGCGCCCGCCCCCGTGCCCGCCGGGCTGGGCGACCTGGTCTTCCCGACGCAGGCGTTCCTGCAAACCCTGGACCGTTTCCTGGCCCGCAAGGCCGCGGCCTGCGGCGCGCTCCCCCGCGCGTTGCTGGCCCGCGAGGAGTGGACCCTGCGCGACGAGGCCGAAACGCGCCTGGCCGAGCTTGAGGCCCTGCGGACGAGCGCCCTGGACGACCTGCGCCGTTTCGATCAGGAAGCGTGGGCCGCCCGCCCGCCGGACGCCGCCGCGACCCTGCGCGGGTTGCGGGACCGCCTGAGCTACCTGGGGCGCTGGGCCGAACAGTTCCGCGAACGGCTGTTCCAACTCGGCCTTTAGTGCGAGAGTCCGCCCCCGAAACCCAGTTATGGCGGAAGCGGACCCTCTCATCGTCGGCATTGACCTCGGCACCACCAACTCGCTCGTCGGCGCGATGGACGCCGGCTTTCCCGTGCTCATCGCCGACGCGAACGGCGAGCGGCTGACACCCTCCGTCGTGCAGTTCCCGGAGGACCCCGCCGCCGACCCGCTCGTCGGCCGCCCCGCGGCGCGCGGGCGGGCGCTGGCCCCGGCGCGGACGGTTTTCTCCGTCAAACGCCTGGTCGGCCTGCTGGTCCAGTTGCAGGGTGTAGCGCCCGTCCGTG
>CAXTFX010000464.1:0-3942 GCA_964243185.1 uncultured Chthoniobacterales bacterium | reverse complement strand
GTGGTGCAGGATAAAGGCGTCCGGGAAGCAGCGGCGCAGGTAAACGGCCAGTTCCAGGTCATTGTTCAGCACCAGCGGCAAGCCTTCGACCCCCGCGCGCCGGATGGCCCGGGCCACGCCCGCGGCGTAGATGCCCTGGCGGATGTGGCCCCAGCCCGTCACCCATTTTTGCACCTCGAACAACCGGCCCGCGCCGCGGAAGGGCCGCAACGGCGGGTAGTCCACGAACACCGTGTCGTGCCAGGGATGCGGGGTGGCTTTGCTGGGCCGGGAGATGACCAGCGGGCGCACGCCCTCCCGGCTCGCCGCCCGGCAAACCTCCCAGATCCAGGTGCTGATCGCCCCGCTGTGGGTCGGCGTGAAAGTGTCGCCGGTGGAATTGATGAAAACGACGCTCACGGGTAGGAGGGAAGCAGGTTGACGGGCACCCCGCGGCCCGGGTCCACCGTGGGGGCGGGTGCCGCGGGGCTCCGGCGGCCGGCGGGGATGATGGTTCTCACGGGGGTTAGGGGGCGCGGACGCTCAGTCCGCGATGATCCGTTCGACGGCCTGCGCCTGCCGGGCCCAGGAGAGCGAGCGTCCCCGCGCCAGGGCGCGCACCCGCGCGGCCGGCAGCGCGTCCGGGTCCTCGACGAACCGGCGCAGGGCGGCGGCGGTCTGGTCGGAGTCGTCCGGCTCGATCAGGGCGGCGGCGCCCCCGCAGGCTTCCGGGATCCCGCCGCGCCGGGAGGCGACCACGGCGCACCCGCACGCCATCGCCTCGCCCAGCACGAGCGGGCAAGGGTCCTCGGTGCGGGAGAGCACGCAGACCACGTCGTGCTCCCGCATGACGCCGGGCACGTCCGCCCGGTCCAGCCGGCCGAGATACCGGCCGCCAACCGCGTCCGTCGCCGCTTTCAACTGCCGGTAGTAGGGATCCGATTCGGTGTGGACGCCGTGCCACCACACCGGCCCGGCGAACGTGAACCGCACGTCGCGCCCCTCAGCCCGCAGCCGGCGCACGGCGTCCACCGCGAGGTCCACGCCCTTGCTCGGGTCCAGCCGCCCGACGTAGAGCACGCGCAGCTCCCGCCACGGCCGTTGCGGGAACCAGGGGGCCGGGGAGAACTGTTCAGTGTCCACCCCGTTCAGGATAGTGCTGATCCGATCCCCGCGGATCTGCCAGTGCCGCATCGTCCAGTCCCGGACGTAATCGCTGACGCTCACGAAGTGGTGGACCGCGGACAGGGAAGCCTGGATCGAGCGGAACCGTGAGCGCCACTCGTTGTGCAGGTAAACCAGCAGCCGGGACCGCGGCACCGCCGCGCGCAGGAGGTGGGGCAGCACGAAATCGTTGTGGGTGATCACCGCGTCCGGGGCCGGCAGCCGCCGCAGGGTCTCCACCACGGATCTGGCGAAGATGCCGAACTGCGGCCAGTCCCAGCGCTGGTGACGGGTCCGCACCTTCTCGATGGCGCGGGTGAGCAGCCCCACCTTCTCGGTCGTGGCGGAACGCACCCCCACGACCTCGCCGAATTCGTAGGTCGGATTGGTGTCCAGCGGGGTCAGCACGGTGACCCGGTGGCCGCGGGCCAACATCTGCCGGGCCAACTGCATCGTCACGGTCGCCACCGCGCCGCCCGAGGTCGGCGAGTAGAACTCGATCGGCATGTTGACGAAGCAGATGTGCATGACGCTTTATTGACCCGGGCCGGTTTACCCCACCGCGCGCGGCCCGGAAGTTCGACGGAAAACTCAGGCCAGCCCCAACGCCGCGGAGAAGCCGTGGAAGGTTTTCTCCCAGGTGAACGCCTCTGCCCGCGCCCGCGCCCGCGTCGCCAGGTCCCGCCGGAGCGACCCGCTGCCGACCAGCCGCGCCAGGTGGGCTGTGAGCCCCTCCACGGAGTCCCGTTCGAAGAGCAGCCCGGCGTCGCCGACGACCTCCGGCGTTCCGCCCGTCGCGGAGGCCACCGTGGCCAGCCCCGCCGCCATGCCCTCGAAGAGCGTGAGCGCGCAGGGCTCGTCCCAGCGCGAGGGCACGACATGGATGTGCGCCCGTCGCAATTCCGCGGGCACCTGCGCCCGGCTCACGTGCCCCGACCAGCGGACCTCGACGCCCAGCGCCTCCAGCTCGTCGGAGAGTCCCCGGAGCGTGCGTTGGTAGTCGTTCATCTCGAAGCGGTCCCAATGGTTCGAGCCGAGGATTTGCAGGCGGAAACCCCGCGTCTGCCGCGCGAGCTGGACCGCGGCACGCAGCAGCAGGTCCGGGGCTTTCTCCACCCCGGTGCGACCCAGGAACCCGATCACCGGGACCTCGTCGTCCGTCCGGGCGGCCGGGTTGAAGCGGCTGCTGTCTACCCCGTTGTAAACCGTGGCAACGTCCCGGAGGCCGAAGTGGTCGCGCGCCCACGCGCTGACGAAGTTGCTCACCCCCGTGACCACGTCCGCCGCCCGGGCGAAGGCCGCCCGCGCGCGCGGCGGCATCTCCAGCGGGTTGTGGAAATGGTGCAGCAGGAAAGCCCGGGGAAAGCGCCGCCGCAGGAACACGGTCAACTCGGGGTCGTTGTGCAGGATCCAAGGCCGGTCCTCCAGGCCGGCGCGCCGCAGCGTCCGGGCGACCCGCGCCGCGTAGGCCCCCTGGCGCGGGTGCCGCCAGCCGATCAGGCGCCGTTGACCCCGGAACCACTTGTGCAGCCACCGGTTGGACGGCATCGGCGGGTAGTCCATCAGCAGGGTCCGCACGTCCCCGTAAGGCTCGGCGGCGCCCCGGCGCGAAACCACCACGGGCTCGATCCCGCGCGCCCGGGCCGCCCGGCAGCACTCCCAGATGTGGGTGGCGACGGCGCCGCTCTGGGTCGGCGTGAACGTCTCGACGGAGTTGTTGATGAAAACCACGCTCATCGCTGGCCGGTCAAACTACGGGTCACGCCGCGAACTCCCACGCGCACTCCGGGGCCACGGAGCCAACCTGGCTGGGGTCGGCCTGGCGGGAGCCCGCCGCGCCTTCCACCCGGAAGGTGAGGCAATCGCGGTAGCACTCGTCTTGCCCGACCCCGTCGCCGAACCACGCCGTGATCCGGTAGGTGCCATCGAGCAGCTTGGGCTGGCGCACGCGCACGCGCACCGTGCCGGTCTGGCGCGCGGCGTCGGCCTCGTCAATGCCGCTGTGCCGGGGATTGGCGCCGAAGATGGGGGTGCCCATCGTGTCGTAAACCACGAAGCCCAGGCAGGGCAGCGGCAGCGGGTGGCGGGCCGCGTAGCGCGCGGTGATCTCCAGGCCGTCGTCGGTTTGCTCGACGTTGACCGAACGCAGCGCGCCGGACTCGAATTGCACCTCGGTCCCGGCGTGGTCGCCGAGGTAGGCAGCGATGACCTCGCGCAGGTTCCCGATTTGCCGGATCGCGCCCTTGTCCAGCAGGATGCCCGAATCGCAGAGGCCCGCCACGGCCGCCATGTTGTGGGAGACGAAGAGCACGGTGCGCCCGTCACCGGCCACGTCTTTCATCTTGCCCAGGCACTTCTCCTGAAACTTGGCGTCGCCCACCGCGAGCACCTCGTCGAGCACCAGGATGTCCGAACTCAGGTGCGCGGCCACCGCGAAGGCCAGGCGCACATACATCCCGGAGGAGTAGCGTTTGACGGGCGTGTCCAGGAACTGCTCCACGTCCGCGAAGTCCACGATGGCGTCGAAGTGCCGGTCAATCTCCGCGCGGCGCATCCCGAGGATCTGCCCGTTGAGGTAGATGTTCTCCCGGCCGGTCAGTTCCGGGTGGAAGCCCGTGCCCACCTCCAGCAGGGAACCGAGGCGCCCGTAGAGGTCCACCTCCCCGCGCGTGGGCTCGGTGATGCGGCTGAGGACCTTGAGCAGCGTGCTCTTGCCCGCGCCGTTGCGCCCGATGATGCCCACGACCTCGCCGCGGTGGATGTCGAAGGATACCTCCTTGAGCGCCCAGTAGGTTTCCC
>CAXTFX010000463.1:0-3944 GCA_964243185.1 uncultured Chthoniobacterales bacterium | reverse complement strand
ATTTGCCATCCGCCCCGCCGGGCGTTACAACGGGCGCCGCCCCGACTGTTGACGAATGAAGACCGTGCTCGAAATCCTGACGACGACGGCCGCGTTCTTCACGGACCGCGGCGTGGAGAGCCCGCGGCTGAACATCGAGCACCTGCTGGCGCACGTCCTCGGCAAGCGCCGGATGGACCTTTACCTGGAATTCGACCGCCCGGTGTCGGATAAGGAGCTGGACCCGTTGCGTGACCTGGTGAAACGCCGCGCGCGCGGCGAGCCGTTGCAACACCTCCTCGGCACCGTCGAGTTCCACCGGCGCGAATTCAAAACGGACCGCCGCGCGCTCATCCCCCGGCCCGAAACGGAGCGCTTCTGCGAGCTCGTCCTGGAACTGTTCCCCAAGGAGCAACACCCGCCGCCCGCCTTCCTGGACGTGGGCACCGGCAGCGGCGTGATCGCCCTGACCCTGGCCGGGGAACGGCCCGGCGCCCGCGTCGCCGCCGTGGACGTTTCCGCCGACGCCCTCGCCCTGGCGCGGGAGAACGCCGCGAAGCTCGGCCTCGCCGACCGCGTGGAATTCGCGCAAAGCGACCTGCTCGCCGACGCCCCCGCCGGCCCGTGGGACCTCGTCGCCGCGAACCTGCCCTACGTCCCCGCCGGGGACCTCGCCGGCCTGGCCCGCGAGGTTCGCGACCACGACCCGGCGCTGGCCCTGGACGGCGGCCCGGAGGGTCTGGCGGTCATCGAACGCCTCATCGGGGCCGCCTTACCCGCCCTCAAGCCCGGCGGCCGGCTCGCCCTGGAGATCGGCCACGGCCAGGCGGCGCAGGTCGTTAACCTGCTGCTCGAAGGCGATTACGCCGACATCCACGCCGAGAAGGATTACCAGGGCGTCGAACGCTACCTCTTCGCCGCGAAAAAGGCCGACGCCTGACCCGCCCAATTTCCTGCCCGCCGCGAATCTCTCCGCCCCCCGCCTTTGCCTCACGCAGAGGCTGCCAAGGTCCGCAAAGGAGGAGAGAAGAAACGGCCGGCTTTTGGACCAACCTTCCCTCCCACCTCCTCCTCCGCCTTTGCGACCTCCGCGGACTCTGCGTGAGGCCCCTTCCCCCCCTCCCCTATGGCTCTCGACAAAATCCTCGTCCACGGCGGTGCCAAGCTCGAAGGCACCGTGCGCGTCTCCGGCTCCAAGAACTCGGCGCTGCCCATCCTCGCCGCGACGCTGCTGACCAGGGAAACCTGCACCATCCATCACGTCCCCGACCTGTCCGACATTCACTACATGCTCCAGATTCTCACGTCCCTGGGCGCGGAGGTCGAGCGGGCCAGCGGGACGGTGACGATCAAGGCGGAAAACTTGAGGGGTTCCTCCGCGCCCTACGACATCGTGCGAAAAATGCGCGCGTCGGTCTGCGTGCTGGGTCCCCTGCTCGGGCGAGAGAAGGAAGCTTCCGCTGCGCTGCCCGGCGGTTGCGTCATCGGGGACCGGCCGATTGACCTGCACTTGAAGGGCTTTCAGGCCCTCGGCGCCGCCGTGCGCGTCGTCGGCGGGGACGTGCGGATCTTCGCGCCGGAACTTCGGGGCGGCGTGATCAACCTCCGGGGCAAGTTCGGGCCGACCGTGCTGGGCACCGACAACGTGATGATGGCCGCCGTGCTCGCCGAGGGCACCACCGTCATCGAGGGGGCCGCCGCCGAGCCGGAGGTCGTGGACCTGGCGAACTTCCTCATCGCGATGGGCGCCCGGATCGAGGGCGCGGGCACCCGCCGGCTCATCATCGAAGGCGTCGCCGAGCTGCACGGCTGCGAGCACGAGGTCATCCCCGACCGCATCGAGGCCGGGACGTTCCTGGTGGCCGGCGCCATCTGCGGCACGGGCCGGGGCGTCACGTTGAAGAACGTTAACCCCGAGCACCTGCGCGCCATCACCGAGCCCCTCGGCACGGCCGGGTTCCAGTTCGAGGAAAACGCCAACGGCCGCGAGCTGACCATCCTCCCGAACGGCCAGGCCCGGCCCCTGGAGCTTTCCACCGAGCCCTACCCCGGTTTCCCGACCGACATGCAGGCGCAGATGTGCGCGCTGCTGGCCACCAGCGACGGCATCTCCACGGTGACGGAAAACATTTTCCCCCAACGCTTCATGCACCTTTCCGAGATGAAGCGCATGGGCGCCGACATCCGCATCGAGGGTCACACCGCCATCATCCAGGGCGTGGAAAAACTCAGCGCCGCCCCCGTCATGGCCAGCGACCTGCGCGCCTCCGCCGCCCTGGTGCTCGCCGGGCTGAAGGCCGAGGGCACGACGGAGGTGAACCGCGTCTATCACATTGATCGCGGCTACGAGCACATTGACGACAAACTCGCCGGCCTCGGGGCCGGGATCGAGCGGGTCAAGGCGTGAGGCACTCCCCGGGCGGGGACTTTTCCGTTCAGCCCAGGCAGTCGTCCAGCGCCGCCAACAGCTCGCCGACGGTCGCTTCCGTCTCGTCGCCCATGTTGGACAGGCGGAACGTTTTGCCCTTGAGCTTGCCGTAACCGCCGTCAATGGCGAAGCGGTAACGCTCCCGCAAATCCTTCACCAGCCTGGCCACGTCAATGCCCCGGTTGTTCGCCACGCACGTCAACGTCACCGAGCGGAAACCCTCCGGCGCGAAGAACTCGAAGCCGTGCCGGCGCACCCAGTCGTGAACCAGGGCGTTCGTTTTGGCGTGGCGGGCATAGCGGTTTTCCAGACCCTCCGCGAAGATGTCGTCGAGCTTGGATTCGAGCGCGTAGATGTGGGAAACGCTCGGCGTGGACGGCGTCATGTCGTCGGCCTGGTTCCTGGCGAACTCGATCAGGTCGAAGTAATAACCCCGGTCCGGCGAGGTTTTTGCCCGTTCGTTGGCCCGCTCCGACGCCGCGAACAGCGCCAGCCCCGGCGGCAGCGCGAGCGCCTTCTGGCTGCCGGTGAGCAGCAGGTCCACGCCGAGCTCGTCCATCGGGACCGGCAGGGCCGAGAACGACGACACGGTGTCCACGACCGACAACGTCCCGGGGAACCGCCGCAGCACGGCGCACAGGTCGGCCAGCGGGTTGAGCACGCCCGTGGAGGTTTCGTTGTGGATGATGGTCACGGCGTCGAACCGCCCGCCCGACAGCGCGGCCTCCAGCGCCTCCGGCCGGACCGGCTCCCCCCATTCGACCCGCAGCGCCTCCGCCTGCCGGCCGGCGCGTCGGGAAACGTCCAACCATTTGTCCGAGAACGCCCCGCACGTGCAGTTCAGCACGCGCCCGCCGGGTGGGACGAGGTTGCGGATGGCCCCCTCCATGACGCCCCAGGCGGACGAGGTCGAGAGCATCACCGGCCGCGTCGTGCCGAAGAGGGTTTGCAGCCGCGGCTGGATGCCGGCGTAGAGCTTCTTAAACTCCCCGCCCCGGTGCCCGATCAAGGGCCGGGCCATCGCGGCGAGCGTTTTCTCCGAAACCTCGACGGGTCCGGGGCTGAAGAGTTTGACGTGAGGGATCATCGGGAAGTGGGAAGTGGGAGAATAAGAGGGGGGCGACAGAAGGAAAGAGCGGAAAGCCGTGAGCCTGCCCGGGGAGGGAACGTCTTCCCCCTCTCACTTCCCACTTCCGCCTTCCCACCTCCCACTTTCCCAGACGAAGTGCTCCAGCCGCAGCGCCCGCGCCTGGGTCTCGGCCTCGCCGCGCAAGGGGCCGTCGGCGCGGGCGAGTTTTTCATAGACGGCGATGGCCTGGGCCCACTGACCGCCCGCGCGCAGGAGCCGGGCGGCGGCGAAGCCCGCGCGGTAGAACCACGTCAGGTCGTCCTCCTCCCCGCCCGGGGCCGCGTCCCCGGCCGCGTCTAGCGCGTCGGCGTAGGCGGCCACGGCGGCTTCCGCCTCCCCCGCCCGCTCCAGGGCCGCGCCCCGGCGGCCGAGGGCCTGCCGGCGCCAGGGGAGCGGCGCCCCGGGCAC
>CAXTFX010000462.1:0-3949 GCA_964243185.1 uncultured Chthoniobacterales bacterium | reverse complement strand
GCGCAGGTTGGAGCGGATCATCAGGGAGCGCGCCTCGCGGTCGCCGACCTTGATGCGCGCCGCCAGCTCGATTTCCTGCTGCGGGGTGAGCAGCGGGATCTGGCCGATCTCGCGGAGATAAATTTTAATGCCCGTATCGCTGTCTTCGACGCCCATAGGTTTCTGGTAAGGTGAATTTTTCTGTTGCGGCCAGCGACGTCCTGACCTTTAATGACTCAACTGCCGGACAATCTGGTTACAGTAATTACGTGCGCGGGGTCGCTCCCGGTCCGGCGGGGTGTGGAATTTAACAGGAAATTCGCGTTGAGCAAGAGATAGACAGCAAAAAAGCGGCTGTTGTTCAAGCATATTTTTTCGTTGTCACGTCCCCCCGGCTCTGCGACAACCGGGTTGAATGCTTGCACGTGTCCAGTCCGCCGCTGTCCTTGGGGTGGATGCCTACGGGGTCGAGGTCGAGGTTAACGCCAGCGGCGGCAAGCAGGTGATCGTGGTCGTCGGTCTGCCCGATGTCGCCGTGAAGGAAAGCCGGGACCGCGTGGTCACCGCCGTGTGCAACAGCGGCTACCGTTTCCCCAAGGGCCGCACGACGATCAACCTGGCCCCCGCCGACGTGAAGAAGGAAGGGCCGAGCTTTGACCTGCCCATCGCCATCGGCATGGCCGCCGTGGCGGAGGGGGAGGACGAGGAGTTCCGCGGTATGCGGCTTGACTTGAAGCAGTTGGAAGGGTGCGCCTTCATCGGTGAGCTGGCGCTCACCGGCGCCGTCCGCGCGGTGAAAGGGGCGCTCCCGGTCGCCCTCGAAGCCAGGCGGCTGGGCAAACGGCGCCTGTTCGTCCCGGCCGTCAACGCCACCGAAGCCGCCGTCGTCGGCGGGATCGAGGTGTTCGGGGTGACGAGTCTGCGGGAGACCTACGAGTTCCTGCGCGGCGGCGACCGGGCCCCGAAGCTGGTGCCCGAACGCTGCGACCCAGCCGCGCTCCTGCGGCGCGTCCGGGCGGGCAACGGCGAGGAGCCCGACCTCGCGGAGGTCCGCGGCCAGGAGCACGCCAAGCGGGCGCTGGAGATCGCCGTCGCCGGCGGGCACAACCTCCTGATGATCGGCCCGCCCGGCTCGGGTAAGTCCATGCTGGCCAAGCGCATCCCCGGCCTGCTGCCGGCCATGACGCTGGACGAGGCCATTGAGACGACGAAGATTCACTCCATCGCGGGGCTGCTCTCCGGGGGCGAGCGGGGTTCTTTCGTGGGCACCCGGCCGTTCCGCAGCCCGCACCACACCATCTCGGACGCCGGGCTGCTCGGCGGGTCCACCAACCCGACGCCCGGCGAGATCAGCATGGCCCACCACGGGGTGCTCTTCCTGGACGAGCTGCCCGAGTTCCGCCGGTCCACGTTGGAGGTGATGCGGCAGCCGCTGGAGGACGGCAAGGTGACGATCTCGCGGGCCGTGGGTTCCATGACCTTTCCGGCCGAGTTCATGCTCGTGGCGGCGATGAACCCGTGCCCGTGCGGCTACCACGGCTCCACGCAGCGCCGCTGCCGTTGCAACCCCCTGGACGTGCAGCGCTACCGCCAGCGCATCTCCGGGCCGCTGCTCGACCGCATTGACCTGCACGTCGAGGTGCCCGCCACCGCCTACAAGGACCTCGCCGGCATGGCCAACGGGGAACCCTCCGCGGCCGTGCGCGAGCGCGTGGAAGCTGCCCGGACGGTGGGCCAGGAGCGGGCCGGGGGACCCAACGCGCGGCTGAGTTCACGCGGGATCCGCACGCACTGCAAGCTCGACGACACGGGCTCGGAGATGCTGCGCCTCGCCATGAGCGACCTGCACCTCTCCGCCCGGGCGCACGACCGCGTCCTCAAGGTCGCCCGCACCATCGCCGACCTGGGCGGGGCGGCGCGCATCGGGCCGGACCACGTCGGGGAAGCCGTCCAATACCGCTCGCTGGACCGGGGTTAGATCCCTGGGGGTTAACGCACCTTTCTCTTATTCTCGTGACCGTAAATCCCGACATCCAAAGTCCGCCCCGACCGGTCGCCTTTCACGACACGCGCTGGACGGTGGTGCGCGCCGCGGCCGGCCGGCCGGCCGCGGACGGCACCCCCGACCCGGCGGCGCACGCGGCTTTCTCCCAACTCTGCCGCGGCTACTGGTGGCCCCTCTACGCTTACCTGCGCTGGCGCGGGTGGTCCCCGGCCGACGCCCAGGACTTCACCCAGGGGTTCTTCGTGCACCTGATCGAGGGGCGCCTCGTGGGCCAGGCCGACGTGCGCCAGGGCCGTTTCCGCGCGTTCCTGCTCGCCGCGCTCGAGAACTTCGTCCATGACGTCCGCGCCCGCGCCGGGGCGCAACGCCGGGGCGGGGGATACGCCTTCGTGTCCTTCGAGGAGGCCGCGACGGCGGAGTCCCGCTTCGGGTCGGAGCTGGTGGAGGCGGCGTGGGTCGCGCCCGAGGAGTATTACGAAACCCAGTGGGCCGGCGCCCTGGTGGACGCGGCGCTCGACCGGTTGCGCGACGACCTGGCCAGCCGCGGCCGGGGGGTCCTCTTCGAGCGGCTCCGGCCGTTTCTCGTGGGCGGCGAGGCGCTGTCGGAGGCCCCGACCACCGCCGCCAGCCTCGGGCTGACCGTGGCGGCTCTACGCACCGCGTTTCACCGCCTGCGCCGGCAATACGGGCAGTTCCTGCGCGAGGAGGTTGCGCGCACCGTCGCGGCGCCGCAGGAAGTGGACGCGGAACTCCGCTACCTTTGCGCGGTGCTCGCGCGCGGGGCAGGTTAACCTCCTCCCCTGGCTGCCGGAGCCTCCGACCATGCTGCCGACGATCACCTCCGAAGGGGACGACACCGTCCACGGCGGCCCCGCCCCGCCGGGGACGGCGACGCCCGGGCCGTGCCCGCGCTGCGGGTCGCCCCGGCGGCTCGGGCGGCACGGGTGGACCTGCGCGCGCTGCGCCCTGGAAACCGCCCTGGACGCGGTGGCGCTGGAACCCGCGGGCGGGGCGGGGGACCCCCCGGCGGTCGCGATGGAATCCAGCCCGAGCTTCGACCACTACGAGCTGGCGCACGCCCCCGACGGCCGGCCCTGGGAGCTGGGCCGCGGGGCGATGGGGGTGACGTATAAGGCCTTTGACACCAACCTGCGCTGCCCGGTGGCCCTGAAGGTCATCCACCGCCGCCTGCTGCACGAGCCGTCCGTGCGGGAACGCTTCGTGCGCGAGGCCCGGGCCGCGGCGGGGCTGAAGCACCCCAACGTCGCCGCCGTGCACCATCTCGGCACGCGCGGCGAGGAGTGGTTCTTCGCGATGGAGTTCATCGAGGGTGAGACCCTGGACGAGGTCGTCCGCCGCGTCGGGCCGCTCGGGGCCCGCCAGGTCCTGGAGATCGGCGCGCAGGTCGCCCGCGCGCTGGGGGCGGCGGAGCGCGCGGGCCTGGTCCACCGCGACATCAAGCCGGCCAACCTGATGCTGGTCAACGACCCGGGCACCGGCACCGGCACGGGGCCGTGGCTGGTCAAGGTCATTGACTTCGGCGTCGCCCGCTCCGCCGCCGTCGCTGCGGCCGGCGGCGCGGACCTCACCGGCGGCCTGCTCGTGGGCACGCCCTCCTTCGCCAGCCCGGAGCAGCTCCGCGGGGACCCGACGGACTTCCGCTCGGACGGGTATTCCCTGGGTGTGACCCTGTGGTGGGCCCTGCTCGGGCGCGCCCCGTTCGCGGGGGATTCCTTTCAGGTCGTCGGGCAGCACCTCTCCAAACCCCCCCCGTTCGGGGAGCTCACCGCGGCGCGCGTGCCCGCGCCGGTGGTCGCCCTGCTCCGCTCGATGTTGGAAAAGAACCCGGCGGACCGCCCGCAGACCTCCGCCGCGCTGCTCGACGCCTTCGCCGGGGCCGGGGCGGCGCTGCCCGCGTCCCCGTCGGACGGCCCCGTCCGCCGGGGCCGCCGCTCCGTCGTCCTC
>CAXTFX010000461.1:0-3950 GCA_964243185.1 uncultured Chthoniobacterales bacterium | reverse complement strand
GATCAACACCCCCCAGTTTCCGGGTTCTCAGGAACCCGGCTCCATTGAAGTCCGAAGCCTTTCAACGCCTCCCTAGAGGCCGCTAATGGTTTCCGGGTTCTCAGGAACCCGGCTCCATTGAAGCCCCACAGCTCGATACGCGCCGGGAACTGGACACTTTGACAGCGTTGATAAATGAGTTTAGCCGTGGACTAAACGATGGGCGCAGAGGGCGGCGCAAGCCAGGGTGAGCAGAGCTTGGTGCAGGGTGGCCTTGCGCTCGTAGCGCAGGCGCAGGCGGCCGATGGCATGCTCGGCGACGCATCTCTCATGGCCCAGCCTGCTGCCGTGCGGGGCTTTCTTGCGGCCGAAGCGCGGCCGCCAGCCACGCCGGCAGACCTCGGCGCGGTGGCCCTGGCTGTCGTCGGTCGCGTCGGCCAGGAGCCGACGCGCGCGTCCGCCATGCTTGGGTGGGGCCTTGGGCGCGGCGGCGAGCAGGGGCAAAAGCATGGTCACGTCGTAGGCGTTGGCCGCGTTGAGCCGCGCGCAGGGCGGCGTGCTACGCGCGTCGGTGAGGAGGTGATGCTTGCTGCCGGGCTTACCCCGGTCGGTGGGGTTGGGCTGACTTGGTCCCCCCAAAACCGCGCGCACCGCAGACGAGTCCACCACCGCCTGGCGCCAGTCAATGAGCTTGACCCCGGTTAAACGGCCGACCAGGGCGCGGTGGAGGGCCTCCCATACCCTGGCCGCTGCCCAAGCGCTCGAAGCGATTGTAGCAGGCCGAGCCGCACCCGAGGCCCAACTCCTTGAGCAGGCTGTTCTAGCCGATGCCTGTGCGTAGCACAAAGAGGATGCCCTCCAGCGCCCGGCGTGGCTCCAGGGGCCTGCGTCCTGAATGCTGAGGGCGGCCGCGGCTTGGCCGCGGGCAAGAGCGGCGCGATCTCTCTTCAGAGCGCATCGTTGACCAAGGCAACTTTCTTGTTCATGGCCGCCAGCTTGCCTGCGGAAAATCTCGGGTGAAAGCCTCATCCAGCAACGCTGCTTGAGATTATGGACAAGATTATGAAATAAATCGGGCGGCGGCGCGGCAGCCGACGGCGCCGGCACCGAAAATAGGCGAAGCCAAATCGCCGCGGGAAAACCGCGTCGCCCACCTCGAATTTTTTTATGCCCGCACCCACCGCCATCGTCACCGTTCACGCCCGCGAGATCCTCGATTCCCGCGGCAACCCCACCCTGGAAGCCGAGGTCACCCTCGCCGGCGGCGCCGTCGGGCGCGCGGCCGTGCCCTCCGGCGCCTCCACCGGCCAGCACGAGGCCTGGGAACTGCGCGACGGCGATAAAAAACGCTACGGCGGCAAGGGCGTCACCGACGCGGTGAAAGGCGTCAACAAAACCATCGCCTCCGCCCTGGCCGGCCTGGACGCGCTCGACCAGGCCGCGGTGGACCGCCGGTTGATCGAGCTCGACGGCACGCCGAACAAGAAGAACCTCGGCGCCAACGCGCTGCTCGGCGTCTCCCTGGCCACGGCCCACGCCGCCGCCGCGCAACTCGGCACCCCGTTGTTCAAATACCTCGGCGGCCCCAACGCCAAGGTCCTGCCCGTGCCGATGATGAACGTCATCAACGGCGGCGCGCACTCCGACGCGCCCATTGATTTTCAGGAATTCATGGTCATGCCCCGCGGCCTGCCCACGTTCCGCGAGGCCCTGCGCTGCGGGACGGAAATCTTCCACGCCCTGAGAAAAGTGCTCCACGACCGCGGCCTGTCCACCGCCGTTGGCGACGAGGGCGGCTTCGCCCCGAAGCTGGATTCCGCCGAGGATGCGCTCGAAGTCCTGTCCACCGCCGTGGAAAAGGCCGGCTACAAACTCGGCGAGGAAGTCTTCTTCGCTCTCGACGTGGCTTCCAGCGAGTTTTTCGACGAATCGGCGGAAGTCTATACCTTCAAAAAGAGCGACGGCGCGCGCCGCACGGCCGACGAACTCGTGGCCTACTATCAGAAGTTAATCGGTCGTTTCCCGATCATTAGCATCGAGGACGGCTGCGCGGAAAACGACTGGAAAGGGTGGAAGAAACTGACCGACGCCGTGGGGGCGAACGTCCAGCTCGTCGGCGACGACCTGTTCGTCACGAACGTGGGTTTCCTGCGCCGGGGCATCACCGAGGGCGTGGCTAACTCCATCCTGGTCAAGGTAAACCAGATCGGCACGCTGACGGAAACCCTGGACGCCATCGAGCTGGCCAAGGAGAACCGCTACACCGCCGTGATCTCCCACCGCTCCGGCGAGACGGAGGACACCACCATCGCCGACATCGCGGTGGCGACCAACGCGGGTCAGATCAAAACCGGGTCCCTGTGCCGCACGGATCGCGTCGCCAAATACAACCAGTTGTTGCGAATCGAAGAAATGTTAGGTGACAGCGCCCGCTACGGCGGTAAGATGCGCGCATAGCTAACATCTGGCCTTGCAAGACGACGATTACCTCCACGACGCACCTACCCCGGTCACGCTGTGGCAACGGCTGAACCGGCTGATCGCCGTGCTCATCGTCCTGGCCGTCGTCGCCGGGATCATCGGCGCCTTCCTCCCCCAGCTCCAGCGTCAGCGCGCCGGCGCGGAGGAGGAGCGGCGCCTGGAGCTCCAGGTCAAACAACGCCGCGAGCGCGTCGCCCGGCAGACGCGCGAGCTGTCGTGGCTCAAGAACGATCCGTCCTACGTGGAGATCATCGCCCGCGACCGGCTCGACCTGATGAAAGAGGGGGAAACGATCTACCGGCTCGACCAGCCCAAGACCCCGCCCCCCCGCCCCACCCCGGTGGAGCCGGCGCCCAAGCTCAAGCGCACGGCGAATTAGTCTGCGCGCTGGAGGGGCACCGGCCCTTTCGCCCCCGCGGTTGCTTTTTCCAAAACTCGCCCCTTCGGGAAACGGCAGGGGAATCCATGCCGGCTCCGAGCCACCGGTCTGCCAAGGGGCGTGTCAGCGAGGGCAAAGTCAGGGGCGCAAGGGCCTGCGCCCCTCCAGCGCGCCGGGCCGTTCGGGGCTATCGTGGCGCCGTGTTCGCCTTCTTTTCCAACCGCCTCGGGTGCATCGGCTCCGTGGCGGTGTCCCTCGTGGGCACGCTGCTCCTGCTCCTGTTGGTGCGGGGTTGCGGCGGGGGGTTCTGAGCCTGACCCTGATCGGACTGGGCGCACCTTCCGCCCTCACCTGTTAACCCCCCCATGACCTTCTCCACCTACGCCGGCGGCTACTTCCTCACCAACGCCTACGCCCTCGACCTCCCCGGCGGCGCGCCCGACGACTGCCTGCTCATCGACGCCCCGGAGGGCGTGGCCGACTGGCTCCAACAGCACGGTCGGCGCGTCCGCGCCCTGCTGCTCACCCACGCGCACATTGACCACGTCCAGGACGCCGCCCGGGTCCTGCGCGAGCACCCCGGCTGCCCCGTGTTCTACCACGCGGACAGCGTGCCGCTGCTGACCGACCGCGATGTGTTCCGCCGCTTCGGCCTGCCGATGGAGATCGAGCCCGTCCGGGGCGGCACGCTCGTGGACGAAGCCCCCCGCGCGGAGTTCGCCGGCGTGCCCTTCCGCGTGTTGCTCGTGCCTGGCCATTGCCCCGGCAGCCTGTGCTTTTTCCACGAGCCCAGCCGCAACCTGTTCGACGGCGACACGCTCTTCGCCGGCGCCGTGGGCCGCTGGGACCTGCCGGGCGGCGACCGTGACCTCCTCCTCACTGGCATCCGCGAAAAGCTCCTGCCCCTCGGCGACGACGTGCGCGTGCTGCCCGGCCACGGCCCGATGACCACGCTCGGCATCGAGCGCACGGAGAACGTTTACCTCCAGCCTGGTTTCACGGGCTAAAGCGGTTCCCCCTTGGGTATGCGCGGCGGTCGATGACCGCCGAGCGTCGTCGCGCTAGGTTCGGTCGGGCGGCCCGGGAGGGACCCGCTCCGTGAGCCAGGGTC
>CAXTFX010000460.1:0-3955 GCA_964243185.1 uncultured Chthoniobacterales bacterium | reverse complement strand
CCTCGGCGAGCTTGCCGAGGCGGTCGCGGAGCGGTTCCGCTCGTTCTACCGTTCGTTCTGCATCGTGATCGGCGCACAGATGGTCATCTCGGCCGTCAACACGTTTGCCACCTCGTTGTTCGTCTTCGCCACCGGGATGCGGCACGCCCCGGTGGTCATCATCCTGACGTTCCTGTGCGGGCTGCTGCCGGTCATCGGCAACCTCATCTCGAACACGCTGATCGTGGGCATCGCCCTGACGGTGTCCCCCCGGCTGGCGCTCTCGGCGCTGGTCTTCCTGGTCGTCATCCACAAGCTCGAATACTTCCTCAACTCCAAGATCATCGGCGGCCGCATCCGCTACCCGATGTGGTTGACCCTGCTGGCCCTGATCCTGGGGGAACGGCTGTTGGGCATCGCCGGGATCATCCTGGCGCCGGTCGTCCTGAATTTCATCAAGGTGGAAACGACCCGGGCGGAGGTGGTGCCCAAGGGGCGCCCCGACGGGGGGAACGGCCACGCGGTGGAGGCGCCGCGGGCGGTCGTGCCGGGTTGAGCGGGCGCCGGCGGCGGGGCGGCGCTTTCTTGTCCGCGGATCACGCAGATTACCGCAGATTATTACGAGGGTTTCGGAGTTTAGGAACGGGCGCCGCCTGCCTTTCTCCACCCCTAAGATAACCTGCGAATATCTGCGTGATCTGCGGACAAAGTAACCGCCTTCACAAGGCAACTACCCGCGCGGAGAGGATGTCCGCGTCCGCCCGCACGCGGGCCAGGGTGTCGGCGTCCGGCGCGCTGTCGAGGTTGAGGATGATCAGGGCCGTGCCGCCGGCCTTGTCCCGCGCCAGGCTCATGGTGGCGATGTTGATGCCGTGCTGGCCGAGGAGGCTGCCCACCTTGCCGACGATGCCGGGCACGTCCCGGTTCTCCAGCAGGAGCAGCACGCCCTCCGGCCGGGCCTCGACGTGGCGGCCGTTGACCATGACGATGCGCGGCTTGCTCCCGAAGAACGTGCCCGCGACGCCGGTGGTCTCCGCGCCGCAGCCGACCGTGATTTCCAGCAGGTCGGTGAAGTCCCCCGGCGCGTTGAGCCGCGTCTCGGTGACGACCAGGCCCCGCTCGCGGGCGCGGGCCAGGGCGTTGACGGCGTTGACCGCCTCGGCGCCCATTGCCGGCTCCAGGAAGCCGCGGACGATGGCGCGGGTGATGGGGCTCGTGTCCGCCTCGTTGACCCGGCCGGAGTAGTTGACCGTCAGCCGCTCGCAGCGCCGGGTCGGGGCGATCTCGGAGAGCAGCTTCCCCAGGCGGGCGCCGAAGTCCAGGTAGGGACCGATGACGGCCAAGGTTTGCGCGTCCAGGCTGGGGATGTTCACGGCGTTGCGGATGACGCCCTCCAGCAGCGCGGCGCGCACGGCGTGGGCGATCTCGATGCCGACGCTCTCCGGCGCCTCGGCCGTGGAGGCGCCGAGGTGGGGCGTGAGGATGACGCGGGGGTGGTCCCGCAGCGGGAAACCCTCCGCGGGCGGGGGCTCAACCTCGAATACGTCTAGCGCTGCGCCGGCGACGTGGCCGGACTCCAACGCGGCGAGCAGGGCCGTCTCGTCCACCAACCCGCCGCGGGCGCAGTTCACGATGCGGACGCCGGGCCGGCAGAGCGCCAGGCGGCGGGCGTCGAGCATGTGCCGGGTTTCGGCCGTCAGCGGCATGTGCGCGGAGAGGAAGTCCGCGCGCGGCACGAGGTCGTCGAGCTCCTCGATGAGCTCGACCTGCAAGGCCCGCGCGCGGGAAGCGGCCAGATACGGGTCGTAGGCCAGGACCTGCATCCCGAAAGCGATGGCCCGGCGCGCCAGCTCGGAGCCGATGCGGCCCATGCCGAGGATGCCCAGGGTTTTGCCGTAGAGCTCGACGCCCTGATACTTCTTGCGGTCCCACTTGCCGGCTTTCATGGAGGCATCGGCCTGCGGGATGAGCCGGGCGGTGGAAACGAGCAGTGAGAAGGCGTGCTCCGCGGTGGAGATGGTGTTGCCGTCCGGCGTGTTCATCACGATCACGCCCCGGGCGGTGGCGGCCTCGACGTCCACGTTGTCCACCCCGACGCCCGCACGGCCGACGACGCGGAGCCGGGTGGCGGCCTCGAGCACGCGGCGGTTGACCTTGGTTTCCGAGCGGACGACGAGCGCGGCGCAGTCGGGGACGATTTCGAGGAGGGCGTCCTCCTTGAGCCCCGTCTGGAAGAGGACCTCGAAGGACGGCTCGGCCTGGAGGGCTTCGACGCCGCGGGGCGAGATGGGGTCGGCGACGAGGATTTTGTGCGTGGTCATGGGAGGTCTTCGGGGAAAGCGGGCGGCGACTCTAAGGGGGAGGGGTCGGGGCTGTCCACGTGGAAACCCGTTCCGGGCGGACGGCGCGGAGAGCCCGACGGGGCACCTGGAAATGGCCGAGGGCGATGCGGTCCCCGCAACCCCCCCGGGTGCCGGTCTTTCCACCACCTTCCGAACCCACACCGCCCCGCGCGGGGTTCACCCCGCGTCCGGCTGGCCTGCAACCCGCGGACCGGCCGTCTTCCGCCGGCGGATTCCCCGGCGCGACGAGCCGACCACGCAACGGGCCGTGGTCAGGAAACGCTCCAGCGCCGGCGTGCGGTTGTCGCGGCGCCACGCGGCGCAGAGCTGGTAGGGCGGCGTCGTCTGGTCC
This sequence comes from uncultured Chthoniobacterales bacterium, assembly GCA_964243185.1. Lineage (GTDB taxonomy): Bacteria > Verrucomicrobiota > Verrucomicrobiia > Chthoniobacterales > SZAS-18 > CAXTFX01. The sequence continues at coordinate 1,282 of CAXTFX010000460.1, read as the reverse complement.
AGGGGCACGAAACGGATGGAGGGCATCGCCAGCCGCCCGATTTGCGCGGGGAAGATCGCCACGCCGAAGCCTGCCGCCACGTAGTTGAGCGCCGAGGGCGAGCGGTCCGCCTCCAGCGCGACGCTCGGCTCGAAGCCCGCCCGGTAGCACAGGGCCATCAGCCACGGGGAAAAGGCCGGGGCGTCCGCCCGTGCGGTGAAGATGAACTTCTCCTTGGCCAGCTCCTTCAACGACAGAGTTTTTCGCCCGGCCAGCGGGTGATCTCCGGGCAGGGCGACGACCAGCGGCTCCTCGCTCATCACCGCGACCTCCAGCTCCTCGTGCGGGTCCGGCAGCCCCAGGCCGATGATGCCCAGGTCCAGGCGGCGGGCGACGAGCTCCTCGATCTGGCGGGTGGGCGTCAGCTCCGTCAGGGTGATCTCCACGTCCGCGAACTGCCGGCGGAACGAGCGCAGCACGTTCGGCAGCCACTCGTAGGATAGCTGCGCGATGAACCCGATGCTCAACCGCCCGGTTTCCCCGCGCGCGGCCCGGCCGGCGGCGCGCACCGCTTCCCCCGCGGCCCGCAGGACGTGGCGGCCGTGCTCCAGGAACACCTTGCCCGCGGCCGTCAGCGCGACGTGGTGGCGGTCGCGGTCCAGCAGCCGGGCGCCGAGCTCCTCCTCCAACTGCCGGACCTGCGCGCTCAGGGCGGGTTGGGCGACGTGCAGGCGTTCGGCCGCCCGCCGGAAGTTCAGCTCCTCGGCGACGGCCGTGAAATAGCGCAGGTGACGAAGTTCCATGTCGGGATGGCCCAGCGGGCCCGTGATAACTCTAAACGCTCACGAAGAGACGGACAAAGTAATTCCGTTCTCACGGGGAAAGTCGAAGTTGGGGTCAACCCAAAACTGCCATGAACGAAGCCAGCATCAACATTTTCAACGCGATCGCGTTTCCCCCGGTCCAGGCGGCCGGCCGGGTTCCGGGCGACCCGTTTTTCACCCGCGAAAACGATCCCGTCACCGCCGCGATTGCCCGCGAGTTCGGCCGCCTCGCCCTGGGGCTGCTCCTGACCCTGATCCTCGCGGTCGGCCTCGCCCTGACCGCCTTCCCGAGCCTCTCGCCCACCGCCCACCGCCACGTCGCGGCACCCGGCGCCCCGTCCCCGGCCGTGGCGTCCGCCTCCCCGTCAACCCGATGATCGCCCCGACCCGCCCCTTGACCCCGCTCACGGTTCGTCCCGCCTTCACCCCGCGGCCGTTGGCACCCGTCACGCCGGCGCCCCGGTTCAAAGTCTTCACCC
>CAXTFX010000459.1:0-3961 GCA_964243185.1 uncultured Chthoniobacterales bacterium | reverse complement strand
CCCTTCCTACCGCTTCTATATGTAAGGGGTTCTTTCTCGGGGTCCTTTGTCACAATCCAGGGAAGCGCCCAACGCGCCCGAGCCCCTGTTCGCTGACGGAATCATTCGACCGAGTATCGGGAGTGCGGCATCGAACCGAGGTGCTCTACTTCAGAAGTGCACCCGCTCGATCTCGTCGAGGGAGATCTCGTCGCCGCTGCGGTCATAGAGCATGGTCGTGCGCGGGTTCTCGTGGGCGGCGATGCCCAACTCGTTTACCCGCCAGGTCACCCCCAGCACCAAAGCATTTTGGCCCACCTCGGTGGCATGACGCCCGGGGAACGCCAGCCGGTGCCACCCTGGCCGGAGGGGGCCAGCGGGACACACTGAGGTGCGCCTCGCCAGGGAACCAGCCGGTCCCGGTCATCCCTGCACATCGCCCGACTCCGCTTCGGGCGGCCTACGGCGTCAGCAGGAAGAGGCGGACCACGTAGCCGACAACCGCGAGCAGCGGCAACGCGAGGGCGCCGAGTTCGGCCAATCGCCGGCGCGGCCGCGGGGCGGGCAGCCGGCGGTAGGCGACGGCGCCGAGGACGCAGGCCGCTGCGGAGGCGAGCACGCAGGCCAGCGCCGCCAGGAGGAAGTTACCCAGGGCCGGCAGGCCGCAGACGTAAGCCCCCCGGGCGTCCGCCTCCCGGTAGAGGGCCGCGGTGGCCAGGTAGGCCCACGCGAAGGGCACGACCGCGCCCGCCAGGGCCAGGAGGAAGGCGGCGCGTCTCATGTGGGGACACCAAGGAGAACCGGCTGGGCGGGGGACGTCAAACCCAGGGACGCCTTCGTCCGCCGGCCGTCCCAAAAACCGCCGGGCCCTACCCTGACGCTGGGCTGGACGATCCCCGCGTGGATACTGACGGAGCGGGCGGACTGGCGAGCGGGAGTTGCCCGGCTCCGGCAGCGCCCCAAGGGTTCCACGCCACCCACCGCTTGGATACTCCCCCCTTCCCAGGGGAACGTCGGCCCCCCACGCAAGGATTGCTCGCCATCCCTGGTCTGGTTGTCCTGACTTTGCTGCCGCTGCCGGTTATCCTGCCGCTCGCGGTGGTCTTCGACGTGCAGGACCGGCACCGCCGGCGGCGGGGAGGCGGAGAACTTTGTCTGCGTGCGTTGCGACCAAACTCTGGGCAAAGCGGCGCTGGAGGCTGCCGACGCGGCCCCTGCATCGGACGCTTCGCGGCACTCCGGCGCGCCCACCCGCACGCGAGGCTGCGGGTCGTGCGCGGCGTGTTCGCCCTGTGCCCGCGCTGTGGCCAGCCCTACGGCTACGACGAGAGGGCGCGCACGTTCCGAGTCCTGCCACCATCGCCGCGGGTGCCCAGAGCGTCACGTTGACCGTCACGGCCCTGCCCGCGGCCAACCTGCCTGCGGCCGGTAAGACCCTCGACTTCTTCGTGGAGGACTTCAGCGGCGGCCAGCCCTACCACTTCGACTCCCTCCAGCGCGCCACGGTGACGCTCTTGCCCAGCCCGCCGGTGCTGCCCCCGGCCGTGGTGAGTCTCACAGCCAGCGCCCCGCGCGTGGTGGAGGGCGGAGCCGCCCTCAAGCTCTACTTTGCGCGGTCGGGCGGCGACCCCAACGTGGACCTCACCGTGGCCTACAAGGTCAGCGGGGCTGGCCTCGGGCGGGTGACAGCCCTACTCGGCACGGTGACCATCCCGGCCGGGGCCGCGCGGGCCAAGGTCAAGCTGCGCGCGGCCGACGACGGGTTGGCCGAGGGCGACCAAAGCCTCAAGGTGACGGTGCTCGCCGCGGAGGGCTGCAGCGTGGGCAGCCCGGCCAAGGCCAAGCTGGTCGTCGGCGACCCGGCCCAGTGATCGGAGCGCACCCTCACGCGATCTTTCTCTTCCGGCTGCCTTCCGTCCCCCTTGCCTATGGCCCTGACCTGTCCCGCTTGCGGCTCGGCGGACACGCGGCGCGCGGCCGTCGCCTACGAGCAGGGTCACACCGAGGTGACGCATGGGGGGAACCTAGAGTGGAGCGGACCGGGACAGCTCGGCCGGGGCAGCTACGGGGGCCGGACCACGCAGACCAGCGCCTTCGCCGCCCGGGTGGCCCCGCCGCGGGCGCCGGTGGTCGGTCCGGCCCTGCTGGTGGCTTGGAGCTTCTTCGCCCTGTGGTGGCTGGGCTGCTGGGTCTTCGGGGTCTGGACCGGTTGGCAGCCAAATGGCGCGGCCCCCGACGGGTTCTTTAGTCTGGTGGGCCGGCTCTTCTTGCCGGCCTCGCTCTCGTTCTTCTTCGTCCTGCTCCTGCCCGTGCTCCTGCTCACCTGGGTGCTCTGGCGCTGGCGGGGACGACGCTGGCGGCGGCACGACGCGGCCCTGGATGGCTGGCGGCGCACCTGGGTCTGCGCCAGTTGCGGGCGTTGGTGGACGCCGGGTCCATAAAAGACGGGGACTGGGAGCTACCTTTGAGCGGTTCACGAAAGTCTGCCGCATGTGCATAAAGGTCCGCCGCACCGCCTGTGCGGCGGTAGCGCTCCTCGTAGATGACCGTGTTCTTGGCTTGGAGCGTAACCTTGAGCCGAAGGGTTGGTAGTGTCCTGACCTGACAGGCACCCAAAACGACTTTCGCTCGGATCAACCCTTTCGCCTAACTTCTTCCTCACAACGAAACCGGAGTTTTGACAACGGGAGAATCCGCCAGAAGCAGGGTGGAGCAAACCACCCTTCCGTCGCTCCCCTCGGTGAGACGGTGGACGATGCTAATTACGTCCCAAGTGGTGGGTTCGCGCTCATCTGCCGGGAGGCGTTGACCAATGTCCTCAAGCACGCCGAGGCCCGGAGCATCCGCCGGAGCTGTTCGCCGCCGGCGCCGACCGGCTGGGCGCGACGGTGAGCGACGACGGCGGCTGCTTCGACCCGACGGCGGCCCGCTCCTCCCCGGGGCCGCCGCCATGGACGGCGGCGGCGGCTTCGAGCTGCGGAGTATGCGCGAGCACGCCAACGCCCTCGGCGCAGACCTCGCGGTGCGCAGCGCGCCCGGCGCGGGCACCCGGGTGGGCGTCGAGGTCGCGTTGTGAGCCAACCCGAAGGCCCGCCCCGCCCCTGCCCGACCCCGCGCCAACCGCGACCCTGCCGAGCAAAGTCAGCTCGGGCGGAGTTTGTCCCGGGAACGGCCTTGCCCCCGTTGCGGTAGGTTCCTCGCCCCCGGCCCGCTCCGCCCCTTGAGGCGGGAAGTGCCCGCTACGGGGCAAACCGCCCGGTCCCCTTTCCTAACGTGATCCGTCTCCTGGCGCTTTCGGGCAGTCTGCGCGCGAACTCCATGAACACCTCGCTCCTGCGCGCCGCCGCGCTGCTCTCGCCACCCCTGGGCGCGACGATCCACCTCTACGAACACCTGGCGGACCTACCCCCCTTCAACCCGGATTTGGAGGAGGCCAGCGCCGAGCCGCTGCCCGCCACGGTGGCGGACCTGCGCGCCCGGGTCGGGGCCGCCGACGGCCTGCTCGTTTCCTGCCCGGAGTATGCCCGCGGGGTGCCCGGTGCCTTCAAAACCTCCTGGACTGGCTGGTGGGCAGCGCCGAGTTCCCCGGCAAGCCCGTGGCGCTCTGGAACCCTTCGCCCCGGGCCACCGCGGCGCAGGCCGCGTTGGTCCTGATCCTGATGGCCATGTCGGCGCGCCTGGTCGAGCCGGCCGCCCTGACCCTGCCGGCGTCGGCTCACGTCCCGCGTCGCCCGGAGGAGATCGCGGCCGACCCCGCGCTCGCTGATCCCCTGCGTGCCGCGCTTGTCGCGTTCGTGCAGGCGGTTGCGCGGTAAACCTCCTCTGCCCGACGCGCCCCGGGGCGTCCGGCGTTTCCCCTGTCGCCAGGGTCGTGCTCGTGCTGACGGGAGAACCACCAGGACTTTTTAGCCCAGGCGGATAAGTCCCCGGCGCAGGGCGACGTTGACGGCCTCGGTGCGGCTGAGGGCGTCGAGCTTGGCGA
>CAXTFX010000458.1:0-3963 GCA_964243185.1 uncultured Chthoniobacterales bacterium | reverse complement strand
CGGCTACCCCGCCCGCCCCCGCGGAGGGGGCGGCGGCGCTGGAGGCCGCCGACCTGGCCGGTCTGCGCGCCCGCCTGGGTCAGATCGCTACCGTGCGCGGCACTCCCCTGGGCGTCGGCCAGTCGCGCAACGGCACGGCCATTTACCTGAACTTCGGCAGCCGCCCGCACGAGGGGCTGGCCGTGGTGTGTTTCGCCGGCACCGGCGCCACCGTGAGCCCGGAGGATTTTCGCGCCTTCGTGGGTAAGCCGGTCACGGCGCGCGGCAAGCTGGGCGACTTTAAGGGCGACCTCCAACTGGTCATCCAGTCCCCGGCCGACGTGCGGGTCGTCGCACCCTGACCTTGCCGCCGGTCCGATGAACCCCGCTGGCGGCCGGGAGGGACCCGCTCCGTCGGGTCTGCCGCCTCCGCCCACCGGCGTCCTTCCCAGAACGGCAGACCCGCCGGAGCGGGCCCCTCCCGCGCCGTCAGACAGAACCTAGCCCCTTGCCACCGGGGAGGGGCCGCCGCGACCGCGCCGGGTGGAGCGGTGGCCGTTGGCGGCGCCGCCGTTGTTCCCGTTGCTGATCTTCCCGGCCGGCGGGGTCCCGTTCACCGCTTCGCCCTTGGGGGCGTGGTAATATTCGGGATACTGGTAGTAAACGAACTCGGGGGAGGTCGTGTCCACGAAGTTGAGGATCACGCCGGGGACGTTGGCCTGGCGCTTGTCCAGGATTTCCAGAGCCTTGCGCGACATCTTGGCGGAGGTGAAGCCCAGGCGCACGACGAACAGCGTGGCGTCCATCTTCGGCGCGAGGCTGGCGGTGTCGTCGGCGGCGAGCACCGGCGAGGAATCCATGATGACGTAGTCGTAGCTCGCGTAGAGCTCCTGGAGCAGCGTGTCGGTGAAGGGGTTGAGCAGGTATTCGCTCGGCTGCGGCACGGATTTGCCGCGGGGCAGGAAGGACAGGTTCTCGGTGCCCGTGGTCCGCACGGCCTCGCGCCAGGGAAGGGTTTTGTTGAGCACGTCGGTCAGGCCGGGCTCGCGCTGGAGGCCGAGCTTTTCGTGGATGGCGCCGCGGCGCAGGTCGCCGTCAATCAGGAGCGTTTTCATCCCGGCGAAGGCCATGACCAGGGCCAGGTTGGTGGCGATGGTGCTCTTGCCCTCGTTAGGGATAGCCGAGGTGATGAGCAGGGTCTTGGGCCGGGCGCCCTCCAGCGGCATGTAGAGCAGGGAGGAGCGGATGTTGCGGTAGCTCTCGACGAGCTGGTAACGCTCGTCGTCGGGCTCCAGCAGTTCGGTGAAGGTTTCCGTGCCGTCCTTGGTGGCGTTGCGGGCTTCCTCGTCGCGGGGGATCTGGCCGATGACGGTGTCGGAGAAGTGGCTCTGGAAGTCGGAGAAGGCCCCCATGCGGTCGTCAATGCGGTCGAGCAGGGCGAGGATGGCCCCGCCCGCGCCGAGGCCGGCGAGGAGGCCGAGGAGGAGGTTCTTGGCCCAGCCGGGCTTGACGGACACCGGCGCGGTGGCGTGCTGGAGGACGGTCATGGTGTCCTGCTCGACGTTGGTGTTGGTGTTGACCCCGGTGAGGCTGCGCTGGAGCTCGTTGTGGTAGCCCTCGTCGCGGTCGCGCTTGGCGCGCAGGGCATCGAGCTGGGCGCGGAATCCTTCGACGTTGAGGGCCCGCGTCTTGGTGTCCTTGATCTCCGCCTCGGTGCGGGCGATGAGCGAGCGCAGGAGGGTGAGGCCGTCTCTGACGGAGAGCTTGCTCTGTTTTTGGAGGTCTTCGAGGGACTTCCGGTTGCGGGCGAGGTCGCCGGCGATGGCCCGCATCTTGGGGTGGGCCGGCTTGAGGTCGTGGCCAAGGTCGTCGTAGTCCGCCTGGAGCTTGGCGAGGATGTTTTTCACGGCCCGGATGTCCCCGTCGGTGCTGTCGGCGAGGGTGCCGCCCGGGGCGTTGCCGCCGCCGCCCGCGGCGGCGCCGGCCGCGGGCGCGCCGATGCCGAGCTCCGGCAGGCGCAGGTCGGTGGTGGTGTTTGGGTCGAGCAGTTCGAGGCGGTCCACCTGGGACTTGAGCCCGTAGGCGCGTTGCTGGAGCTCCTGGAGGGCCTTGGACTCGGCGGTGGAATCCTTGGCGCTGAGGAAGACGCCGTTCTGCTTCTGGAACTCGACGACGGCGGTTTCGTCCTTCTGGAGTTCCTCCTCGATGCGGCGGATTTCCTCGCGCAGGTTGGTGGCGGTGGCGCCGCTCTTCTGGTCGCGCACCCCGCGGCGCACGTCGAGGAACGCCTGCATGGTTTCCTCCAGGAAGTCGCGGGTGAAGCCCGGGTCGGTGCCCGTGGCCACGACCGTGAACAGCGTGCCGTCGGGCCGCACCTCCAGGTCGAGCTCGCCGGCCTGGAGCAGGCCGCCCCGCTTGGCTTCGAGCTGCTCCCAGGCCCGGGCGCGGACGGTCGGGCTGGTGAGCAGGGCGATGGTGGTGCGTTGGAACTCGACGTTGGCCTCGGTGAAGGCGCCCTGGCCGTTGGCGCCGCTGGCGTTGACCTTGCCGACGATGAGCACCTGCCCGTCCGAGCGGTAGGAGGGCGGCTGGGTGGCCACGCGCCACGCCTGCACGCAGAGGGCCACGGCGCAGGTGAGCAGGAGCACCCACCAGCGCCGGCGCAGGAGGTTGCGGTAGCGGTGCACGCGGGTCCAGAAGACGGCGGACAGCGGTGTGGTGCCGTCGGCGGAGGCGGGGGTGCTCATGGGGCGAAACGAATGGGAAGGGATGGGCGCAGGTCCGTCAGAAATTGATCAGCTTTTCGGGCACGTTCACGGTGTCGCCGGGCTGGAGGACGGGGTCCTCGACCGTTTTCCCCAGCAGGGCGGCTTTCACGTCCACCTCGATGCCCTTGGAAGGGCCGTCCTTGCGGATGAGCTGGACCTTGCGCTGGTTGGCGAAGTCCCGGAACCCGCCCGCGCGCAGGACGGCTTTGGAGACCGTCAGCATCTCGTCGGTGGGCAGTTCCAACGGTCCGATGGTGCGGATCTGCCCCGTCATGTAAACGCGCCCCCGGCTCTGGACGGCCGAGACGCGGTTGAGGCCGAGCTGGACGGTGGCGCGGACGTAGAGATCGCGCTCGAGGGCGGCCTTGACCTCCGTCTGGAGCTGGCCGCAGGTTTTGCCGACGGCGTTGATGCGCCGGCCGAGGTAGGGCGGCTCGATCTCGCCGGAATCCGTCACCGGCAGGGTGGTCATCGGGTCGCGGTCCTCGCGGACCTGGTAGGAGAGCACGTCGCCGCGGCGCAGCTTGTAGTCGGTGCCGACGTTTTCCAGGGACATCGGGCTGCTCCCGCCGATGGCGCCGAGGGCCGCGGGGTCGAGGGCGGCGCCCCCGCCATAGACCGGCTGGGCCGCCGGGGCGGAGCGGTCCGCGCCGCGGGGCGGCAGGGCGTTGGCGGGCAGCCCCGCGCCCCGCTGGCCCATCGGGCTGGAGGGCATCGAGCTGTTGAAGGGCGACTGCGCCCGCACGGCGGCGGCTCCCGTGGCGAGCAGGAGGGCGGCGATGGCGGCAGCGGCGAGGGGAAGGGGGAAACGGCTCATGGTCGGCAGGCAGGCGGGCTGCGGGCTCCGTGGCGAGCGGAACATAGCAGGCATGATGCCGCGCCGGGCCGGGGCGTTCAATTCATTTCCGCCGGGAAGGCGTAAGCCGCTGGCGAGAGGCAGGTCCCCGCCTCCCTGCCGCGGCCTTGGTTGACCTCCAGGCGGCGGCCCGCGGGGCAACGCGGGAACCGGTTTACCGTTCCCACCCCGAAACAGGGCTAACCGCCCGGTCCATCGCGGGGCTGCGTCCCACCGGTTCCGGTTAGAACCGGTAGTTCACGTCCACGCCCACGCGGTTTTGGTAGTAGTCGCGGTTAGGCCGGTCGGAGTCCTTCAGCACGTAAGCGTAGTGCAGGGCCGCCGAGAGGTGGAAGTTGAGCTGGTAGCCCAGGGTGAAGC
>CAXTFX010000457.1:0-3966 GCA_964243185.1 uncultured Chthoniobacterales bacterium | reverse complement strand
GTGTAGAGATACTTAAACGACGGTTAGCCCCCGACAAATTTCCGGCACCAGCGTCGGCCCGCCATAGACGAAGCCCGTGTAGAGCTGCACTAAGGACGCACCCGCATCAAGCTTCTCCCCCGCGCTGTCCGCGTCGGTGACGCCGCCAACGGCGATGATCGGCAGGGCCGGCGCGGTCCGCGCCACGAAGCGCACGATCTCCGTGGCCCGGGCGCGCAGCGGTGCGCCGGACAAGCCGCCGGCTTCGTCCGCGTGCCGGGTGCCGGGCGGCAGGGCGTCGCGGGTGATGGTCGTGTTCGTGGCGATGAGGCCGGCGAGTCCGTGTTGCGCGGCGAGCGCGAGGATTTCTTCGATTTGGGCGAACTCCAGGTCCGGCGCGATCTTCAGGAGCACGGGGCGGACGGGCGAGCCGGCGCGGTTGGCGTCGTTGACCGTGGTCAGGAGCGCGTCGAGTTCGTCGCGGTTCTGCAGCCCACGCAGGCCGGGGGTGTTGGGGGAGGAAACGTTGAGCGCGAAGTAGTCGGCGAACGGGCGCAGGGTCCGCACGCCCCGCGCGTAGTCCTCCGCCGCTTGTGCCAGCGGCGTGTCCTTGTTCTTGCCGAGGTTCACCCCGATCGGCACGCCCGGCCAGCGTCCGGCGGCCTTCAGGGCGGCGAAGCGGGCGGCGGCGTTCTCGGCACCTTGGTTGTTGAACCCGAGCCGGTTGATCAGCCCGCGCGACGCCGGGAGCCGGAACAGCCGCGGCCCCGGATTTCCCGGCTGCGGGCGGGGCGTCAGCGTGCCGACCTCCACGAAACCGAAGCCCAACGCCTCCCACGCCGCCAGTGCGACGCCGTCCTTGTCGAAGCCCGCCGCGAGGCCGACGGGGTTCGGGAAACGCACGCCGAAGACGGTGCGTGCGAGTCGTTTGCCGTTGTCCTCCGCCCCGGCGGTCGCCGTGCGGAGTAGTTCCGTGCCGACGGGCGAGGCTGCGCACGCCGACAGCGCCCGCATCGAAACGTGGTGCGCCGTCTCCGCGTCGAGCCGGAACAGCAGCGGGCGGGCAACGTGGCGGTAGAAGGTCGGGAGCATGAACTTTTGTCCGCAGATTACGCCGATTACGCCGATGGAAGGCAAGGGGGTTCGGAGCTTCGGCCAACGGCGCCCCCAGCCCTTCTCCGTCACCCTAAAATAATCGGCGTAATCGGCGTAATCGGCGGACAAAACCCGGCTCACTTCCCGATGCAGAACGTGGCGAAAATCTCCCCCAGGATGCTCTCCGTGTCCGCCCCGCCGACGACCTCGCCGATGCTCCCCAACGCCTCCCGCAAATCCATCGCGGCGAACTCCGGCGGTTCGCCCGCCGCCAGCAGCGCCCGCCCGGCGGTCAAGCTCTCCCGCGCGCGGCGCAGGCAGTTCGCGTGACGGGCGTTGACGGCCGGCGCGGCGTCGTTCCAGGCCCCGGCGCCAGCGGTGACGCGCTGGAAGATGGCGTCGGCGAGGTCATCCAGGCCCTCACCGGTGCGGCAGGAAACGCGGATGGCCGCGGCGTAGGCCCCCGCGCGCCAGCCTGCGTCCATGCCCAGGTCCGTTTTGTTCAACACCAGCAACTCCACGCCCGCCGGGGATTTGGGGTCCATCCCCGGCGGCTGGCTCGCGTCCACGACGTGCAGCGACAGGTCCGCCCGCGCCAAAGTTTCTCGCGTCCGCGCCATGCCCTGTTGTTCGATGGCGTCGGCCGACTCGCGCAAACCGGCGGTGTCCACGAGCCGCAGGGGCAGGCCGCGGACGTTGATGAACTCCTCGATGGTGTCGCGCGTGGTGCCGGGGATCTCGGAAACGATGGCGCGCTCGTGGCCGACCAGGGCGTTGAGCAGCGAGCTCTTGCCCACGTTCGGCTCGCCGTAGATCACCGTGCGGACGCCTTCGCGCAGGATGCGGCCCTGGTCGGCGGTGGCCAGGAGGGCATCCAAGGCAGAGAGGATGCCGTCGCAACGCCCGAGCAGCGCGGCGCCGGTGTCGGGGTCGATGCCCTCCTCGGGAAAATCAATGAACGCCTCGACGTGCGCCACCAGCCCGAGCAGGTCGCGGCGCAGGGTTTCGATGCGTTGGCCCAACCGACCGGCAAGCTGCTCTTCGGCCGCGCGCAGGGCCAGGTCCGTCCCGGCGCGGATCACGTCCATCACGGCCTCCGCCTGGGTTAGGTCCATCTTGCCGTTGGTGAACGCACGCCGGGTGAACTCGCCCGGTTCGGCGGGGCGCGCGCCGACGGCGAGAAGGGCGTCGAGCACCCGCCGGGTGACGAGCAGGCCGCCGTGACAGGAAAGCTCCACCAAGTCTTCGCCCGTGTAAGAAGCCGGGGCGCGGTAAACGGTCACGAGACCGTCGTCGAGAAACTGCCCGGTCGGGTCCACGAAACGTGCCCGGTGCGCGACCCGCGGGAGGAGTTGTTCCATTCCTCGTCCCGCGGTCCCCAATCGGCACACGCCCCCGGCAACGTGCAGGGCATCCGGCCCGGAAACCCGCAGGAGCGCGATGGCGCCCTCCCCAAACGGGGTCGAGACGGCGGCGATGGTATCGGTTTGAGCGGGCAACACGGGCTATTTTGTCCGCAGATTACGCCGATTACGCAGATTGTCTGAAGGGGTTCGGAGCTTCGGCGGAAGGTGGTCTCGGGGCCTTTTTCCGTCACCCCAAGGTAACTTACGTCATCGGTGGGTAAACCAGACTGCCGCCGCCTCGGTCATCGTCACCACAAATCCCCGGCCGTGTGCCAGTTCACAGGCGCGACGCAGCGCAGCGGCGTCGGCTTTTTCCGTTTTCAGCGCCCGAGCACGGCCCGCAGCGCCTCCGTGCAGCGCCGGTTCTGGTCCATCGTGCCCACGGACACGCGCACCCAGGCCGGGAGCTTGTAACCGCCCATCGCGCGGACGATCACGCCCTGTTTCAACAACGCCTCGAATACCTGGCGCCCGTCGCCGACGTGGACCGTGACGAAGTTGGCGTAGCTCGGGATGAACCCCAGCCCCATCGCGGCAAATTCCCCCTGCAAATACGCGCGCCCCTCGTCGGTGACGGCCTTGGTGCGCGCCATGTGCTCCTCGTCGTTCAACGCCGCCATCGCGCCGGCCTGCGCGATACCGTTGGCGTTGAACGGTTGCCGGGTTTTCTGCAACACTTCGACCATCTCCACCGGGGCCATGCCGTAGCCGATGCGGAGGTTGGCCAGGCCCTGAATCTTGGAAAAAGTCCTCAGCACGACCACGTTCCGCCCCTCGCGGACGTAGCGCAGCGTGTCCGGCGGATTGTCCAGGAACTCGTGGTAGGCCTCGTCAAACACGACCGTGACGTGCGCCGGCACCCGGTCCATGAACCGCGCGATGTCCCCCGCGCTGACGATGGTGCCCGTCGGGTTGTTCGGGTTGGCGACGAACACTTCCCGCGTGCGCTCCGTGATGGCGTCGGCCATCGCGCCCAGGTCGTGGACAAAGCCCGGCTTTTCGGAAACTTCCACCGCCCGGGCGCCGAAAAGCTGCGCCATCAGCTTATAGACGGCGAAGGCGTGGTCGCTGGTGACGACCTCGTCGCCCGGCCGCAAAAAGGCGTGGCCGCAGAACTCGATGATCTCGTTGGAGCCGTTGCCGAGGATCACGTTTTCGCGCCGGAGGCCAAACTTCTCCGCGATGGCCCCGCGCAGGTAGTAGGCGCCGCCGTCGGGGTAAAAGTGCGCCCGCTCCAACGCCGCCCGCATGGCGTCCAGCGCCTTGGGCGACGGCCCGAGCGGGTTCTCGTTGGAAGCCAGCTTGACGATGGCGTCCGGCGCGATGCCCAGCTCCCGGGCCAGGTCCTCAACGGGCTTGCCGGGCTCGTAGGCGACGAGTTCGCGCAGGGACGGGTTGGCCAACTGCCAGAGTGACGGGGTCATCCCGGGACCTTACCGGGATTGCGGGCGGGTGAAAGGGCCGGAGGCACCGTCCGCGTTGCCTT
>CAXTFX010000456.1:0-3981 GCA_964243185.1 uncultured Chthoniobacterales bacterium | reverse complement strand
GCACCCCCCCCCGGGGCGGCCGCGCCCGCCGGGGCGGCGGAGTCCCCGACGTTGGCCACGCTGCCCTGGCCCTCCGCGCCGCCCCCGCCGGCGCCCGCCCCCGCAGGGAACAACAATGCCGCCGCGACCGCGGGTGCCCCGGTGTCGGTGGCCGAGCCGCCGGCCGGCACGGAGGGGGAGGACGCCGAAACCTTGCCCGCGCTGACGGAGGTGGAGCGGCGCATGTCCGCGCGCCAATACATTGCCGAGGCCGTGGACCCCGTGCTGGAAAAGATTTCCCGCGACGGGCTGGCGAGCCTCACCCCGGCCGAGCGCCGGGTCCTGCGTAAAGCCCGCGCCAAGATGCTGCTCACCGGGACGGACGGGAAGGGGAGCGCGGCGCCGGCGGCGCGGCGGCGGGAATGAGCCGGCGGTTGTCACGCGTCCCGCCATCGGTTGAGCACGGCCCCGCATGAGCCAGTGGTTTTACGCCCTCACCGACGGGCGCCAACAGGCCGGTCCGGTTGAGGACGCGGCGCTGGCCGACCTCGTGCGGGCGGGCCAGGTCGGCGCCAGCACGCTGGTCTGGCGGCGCGGGATGCCGGTCTGGCAGCCCTACGCGGAAGTCTGGACGGCGCTCCAGGCCACCGCGGTGCCGCCGTCGGGGGTCATGGTTGCAAACGGCAACGGCGCGGACCCGGCCGCGGCCGCGGCGGCGGCCGCGTGGACGCGCTGCGTGGACTGTTACGGGTTCTTCGCGGCGGACGACACGGTGACGCTCCACGAGGGGCCGGTGTGCGCGCGGTGCAAGCCGTTCTCCCTGCAACGCTTGCGCGAAGGGGTGCCGGCGCGCACGTCCGCGCGCCACGCCGGGTTCTGGATCCGGGTGGGCGCCTACATGCTGGACTATTTCATCAAGCTGCCCGTGCAAATCCTGGTCCAGGTCGTCATCACGTTCCTGCCGATGGCGTTCCCCGGCCGGAGCGCGGTCGCGATAGTCAGCTTCGGGTTGGTGTTCCTGTTGAGCATCGGCTTTGAACTGGGTTACGACATCTTCTTCACGGGCCGTTTCGCCGCCACGCCGGGGAAGATGGTCTGCGGCCTGCGCGTCGTGCGCACGGACGGGGCCAGGGTGACCTACGGCCGCGCCACGGGCCGGGTCTTCGGCAAGTGGTTGAGCAGCCTGACGCTGTGCATCGGCTACCTCATGGTCGGCTTTGACGAGCAGAAGCGCGCCCTGCACGATTATCTCGCCGACACGCGCGTGGTGTTCAAATAGAGGGCAAAATGACGAAGCCCGAAGCCCGAAACCCGAAATCCGAAGCGCTCCTCCCCGTTTAGCCCCTTTGTCATTCGAGCGTCGAAATTCGTGCTTCGTCACTTTCTCTTCCATGCCTCCCGCCGCCACCTCCCCGTTCCAGGCTCCCGCGTCGCTGCCGGCGTGCGGGGTTTGTGGTGTCACGCTGCGTGCGGAGCACCTGAACACCGCGGCGCCCGTGGCTTGTCCGGGGTGCGGGGCGCGGGGGTTGGCGCGGGTGTTCCCGGCGTGGTTCCGCCCGGCGCCGGCGGGATTGACGGGGGAGGACCTTCGCAGGGGGGACGGCCACGGCCGCGACGGGGAGGAGGGGGAGGCGGCGTGCTTCTTCCACGCCGGCAAACGGGCCGCGGTGCCGTGCGACCGTTGCGGGCGGTTCCTGTGCCGGTTGTGCGACCTGGACTTCGGCGACGGCCGCCACCTCTGCCCGGAGTGCCTGCGGGCCGGGCGGACGGAGGGCCGGATGCCGGAGCTGATCAACGAGCGGCCCGTGCGCGACCGGGTGGCGCTGTTGCTGGCCCTGGTCGGGGCGGGCTGGGCTTTGCTCGTCCCGGTCGTCAACCTGGGGTGGGGGATCTTCGTCGGGCTGCTCTCGCTCGTGCCGGCCGCGGCGGCGCTGTTCCTCTGTGTGCGGTATGCGGGCGAGGCGGGCCGCGGCGTCGCGCCGACGCCGGGCCCGCGGCTGCGGTTCGCCGCGGCGCTGCTCCTCGGGCTGGGCGCGGTGCTCGCCTGGGGCGGGTGGGCGGCCTACCGCATGACCTACGGGTTTGATTAACCACGACCATGCCCGCCGCCGATCCATCTCCGAACGGGGAAGCCCTCACCCGGCTGCCGGGCCGGGCGGCGCGTTTTCGCGTGGACGGCTCGCCGGGCGGGACGCTCTGGCTGGGGGCGCACCACCTGTTGCAGGTGCAGTCGGGCGTGCTGCGCGAGGGCTACCGGCGGTTCGCCTACCGGGACATCCAAAGCATCGGGGTGCGGCGCACGGCCCGGGGGTTGGTTTACAACTTGATCCTGGGGGCTACCGCCGCGTTTTTCGGGTTGATCGCGGTTGGCATCAGCGCCTCGTCGGCTTCCTCCGTGGGGGGGATCGTCACGACGGGCGGACTCGGCGCCCTCTGCCTGGCGTTGGTGGTCGTCAACGTGCTCCGGGGTTCGACGGTGCGCGGGGACCTGCGCACGGCCGTGGGCCTCTACCCGCTGCCGTCCCTGAGCCGGATGCCGCCGGCGCGGCGGGCGTTGGAGCTCATCGCCCAGCGGGTGGAAGCCGCCCAGGGCCCGCTGTCCGCGGAGGCTCTCGCCGAGCGCGTGGCGCGCCTGTCGCCGCCTCCCCCTCCCGCGGGGGCGCCACTCCCGGTGGCGGCGTCCGTGCCGGCGACCGGGAACCAACCCTCTCCCGGCGTATGACCTTCACCGCGGACCCCACTTTGCCGGTGCTCACCCGCCAACGCTGCTGGCTGCACCCGGCGCGGGAAGCGGCGGCGCGCTGCCCCTCGTGCCAACGGTTCTACTGCCGGGAGTGCGTCACGGAGCACGACGGCCGGCTGCTGTGCGCGGCCTGCCTGCGCGCGAAGGTCGCCGCCGTCCCGGCAACGGCGGCGCGGCGGTGGCGCGCGCTGGCCCGCGGCCTCGGGCGGGTGGGGGCGTTGCTGGTGAGCGTGGGGCTGTTGTGGGGGATTTTCCTGCTCTTCGGCCGCACCCTGGCGCGGATCCCGGCGCCGTTCCACGAGGGAACGCTGTGGAAGGCCGACGACGTTCCCAACCCGGACTGAGAGTTGCGGGTTGCCCGGGGCGGGTTACGGAGGTCTTCACCGTCACGCCATGTCCGCCGTTCCCGCCCCGCCGCCCCCCGCCGCCGCCCGCCCCGCCGCCGGGCCGGGCGCGCTGGACCTGTTGGAGGAGGCCGTCCACCTCCTGCGCCGGGCGTCGGCCGGGACGCTGGCCTGCTACTACGGGGCGACGCTCCCCTTTGTGTTGGGGCTGCTGTTCTTCTGGGCCGACCTTTCCCACGACCCGGACGCGGAGAGCCTCGCGCCGTGGGCCGCGCTCGGGTTGGCGGCCCTGTTCGTCTTCATGAAAACGGGGCAGGCCGTCTTCGCGGCGCGGCTGCGGGCGGGCCTGCTCGGGGTCGGGGCGGAGCGGCGCTGGACGCCCGGGCGGCTGGGGCGGTTGTTCCTCGTCCAGGCGACGCTCCAGCCGAGCGGGCTCGTCCTCCTGCCGCTGGCCGGCGTGGCGACGCTGCCGTTCGCCTGGGTGTTCGCGTTCTACCAGCACCTCACCACGGCGGGGGACGACGCGAACGGCTCGGTGCGGGCGGCCCTGGCGCACGCGGGGCGACTGTCCCGGTCGTGGGCACGGCAGAACCACACGGTGCTGGGCATCCTCAGCCTGCTAGCGATCATCGTCTGGGTGGACGGCTTGGTCGCCGCGCTCCTGCTGCCGCAGTTGGTGCGGATGTTCACCGGCGTGGAGAGCGTTTTCACCCGCAGCGGGGCGAACCTCCTGTTGAACTCGACGTTCCTGGCGGCCAGCCTGGCGCTGGCCTACGTCGCGCTCGACCCGCTGGTGAAGGCGTTCTACGTCCTGCGCGGCTTCTACGCCGACGCCCGGCGCACCGGGGAGGACCTGCGGCGGGAACTGCGCGCCCTGCCGCCGGTGGCGCCGGGCGCCCACGCCCGCACCGGGGT
>CAXTFX010000455.1:0-3995 GCA_964243185.1 uncultured Chthoniobacterales bacterium | reverse complement strand
TCAGCTCCTCGAGCTCGAGGAGTTGGCCGAAGCCGAGGATGGCGTTGAGGGGCGTTCGCAGCTCGTGGCTCATGCGCGAGAGGAACTCGCTCTTGGCCGCGTTGGCCCGCTCGGCGGCTTCCTTGGCGCGTTGGAGTTCCTCCGCCTGGCGGCGCTCGGTCACGTCAATGACCACGCCGTCCCAGACGGTGTCCCCGTTGTCCTGCCGCTCCGGGCGCGAGGTGGCTTGGAGGTGTTTGACCGGCCCGCCGCCCGGGGGTTGGATCGCCCCCTCCCAGCGCCAGGGCGCGAGGGCGGCGGCGGAGTCGTGGAGGGAACGGATGAATTCCTCCCGCTCCTCGGGCTGAATCCCGCCGAGGACCAGCCCGGCGTCGCGCTGCACGGACGCCGGTTCCACGCCGTAGATCTCCCGGCAGCCTTCGCTGACGAAGGGAAAGTGCATGGAGCCGTCGGCCCGTTGCACGAACTGGTAAACCATGCCCGGCACGTTGGCGGTCACGCGCTCGTAGCGCGCCTGGCTTTCCCGCAGGGCCTGCCCGGTGCGCCGGGCCTCGGTGATGTCGCGCAGGGTGGCGGTGAACAACGGGGGACCCCCCACCGGGATGCGGGTGATGGCCAGCTCCACCAGGATCCGGGTCCCGTCCGCGCGGAGGGCGCAGGTCTCGACGCGGCGGCCCAGCACCGGCCCCGCGCCCGTGGCCAGGTAGGTCGCCAGGCCGCGCACGTGCCGCTCCCGGAGCTCGGGCGGGATGATCATCTCGTGCAGCGGCCGGCCGACGACCTCCGCGCGGCGGTGGCCGAACATGACTTCCGCCGCCGGGTTGAACTCCACCACCTTGCCCGCCGCATCCATCGTGATGATCCCGTCCAGCGCCGTCTGGAGCACCGCGGCGTTGCGCGCCTCGCTCTGGCGCATGGCCTCCTCGGCGAGGTGGCGTGCGGTGACGTCGCGCTGCACGGAAACCCAGTGCGTGAACCAGCCCCGCTCGTTGGCCACGGGAAAGATGGACAGCTCCACCCAGAACTCCGTGCCGTCCTTGCGGTAGTTGAGCAGTTCCACCCGCACGGGCTGCCAGCGCTCCAGGGCGCGGCGGATGGTGGCGCAGGCCTCGGGGCTGGTGCCGCTCCCCTGCAGGAAACGGGGATTGCGCCCGAGCACCTCCGTGGCCCCGTAGCCGGTCATCCGCTCGAAGGCGCGGTTCGCGTAGAGGATGCGCGGGCCGGGCTGGTCCACCGGCTCGGCCTCGGAGATGACCACGGCGTCGTTGGCGTGGACGACCACGCTCTCCAACAACCGCAGCCGCTCGTGGTCCCGGGCGAGGGCCGCCTCGGCACGCCGCCGGAGTTGAACCTCCCGGCGGAGTTCCAACTCGTCCATGGTCATGGCCGCCAGGTCGCGCAGGAGTCGTTGGCCCGCCGCGTCGAGTTCCCGCGGCTGGACGTCCATCAGGCAAAGGGTGCCGAGGTGGTGCCCCCCCGCGGTGCGCAGGGGCGCCCCCGCGTAGAAGCGGGCGTGCGGGGGACCCGTGACCAGGAAGCTGTCGGCGAAGCGCACGTCCCGGCTCGGGTCGGCCACCACCATGACCTCGTCCGCGAGGATGGTGTGCGAGCAGAAGGCCCTCGCGCGGGGAACCTCGGTGACGTTCACGCCGCAGGCGGACTTGAACCACAGCCGGTCAGCGTCGGCGAGCACCACCAGGGCCATCGGCACCCGGAAGAGGCGGGCGGCCAGCGCCGTGATCCGCTCGAAGGCCGGCTCCGGCGCGGTGTCGAGGACCTCGTAGTCGCGCAGGACCGCCAGGCGCCGCACCTCGTCCGCAGACGGAGCGGCGACCTCCGTGGGGGAAAGGGCACCTTCGTTCATGGACGTGCAAGAACCACTTTCCGTGCCACCCCGGGGAAAGTGCCCGGGTGGCGGGGAGGCTACGGCCCGCCCGGGGGCCGCCTCCGATGGTGGTCCGAGCCCCCGCGCGCTCCTCCGCGGCCGCGGCCGGCCCCGGACCGACCCGCCGGGGTTCGCCCCCTCCACCCGTCCCCTACTTTGCCCACATGACCGCAACGCCGCCCCCGCGCACCAACACCCCGCGGCAGGTCCTCTTTGCCAGCCTGATCGGGACGACCATCGAGTTCTTTGACTTCTACATCTACGCCACGGCGGCGGTGCTGGTGTTCCCGCGCCTGTTCTTCCCCCCGGCCGACCCCGCCGCCGCCCGGCTCGCTTCCCTGGCCACCTTTGGCGTCGCCTTCTTCGCCCGCCCCGTGGGCGCCGTGCTGTTCGGCCATTTCGGCGACCGGGTGGGGCGCAAGACGACCCTGGTCCTCGCCCTCCTGTGCATGGGCTTGGCCACCTTCGTCATCGGGCTGCTGCCGGGGTATGGCACGCTCGGGGTGGCCGCGCCGATCCTGCTCGCCCTCTGCCGCTTCGGCCAGGGCATCGGTCTCGGCGGCGAGTGGGGCGGCGCCGTGCTGCTGGCCGTCGAAAACGCCCCGCCCGGCCGGCGCGCCCTCTACGGCATGTTCCCGCAGCTCGGCGCTCCCCTCGGCTTTCTCCTTTCCGGCGGGAGCTTTCTGCTGCTCTCGCGCGGGCTGAGCGAGGAGCAGTTCCTCGCCTTCGGCTGGCGGCTGCCCTTCCTGGCCAGCGCGGTGCTTGTGCTGCTGGGGCTCTCCGTCCGGCTGAAGATCACCGAGACCCCCGTCTTCGCGGCCGCGCTCCGGCGCGCCGAGGCGGTCGGCGTGCCCCTGCTCACCGTCTTTCGCCGTCACTCCGGCGCGCTCGCCGCCGGCGTGCTCGTCTGCCTGGCCACCTTCGTCCTCTTCTACCTGATGACCGTTTTCGCCCTGTCCTGGGGCACCACGGCCCTGCGTTACGACCGGACCCGCTTTTTGCTCGCGCAACTGTTTGCCGTCTGCTTCTTCGCGCTCACGATCCCGGTTTCCGCCGTGCTGGCCGAGCGCCGCGGCCGCCGCCCCGTGATGATCGGGGTGACGGTGCTCATCGCCCTCTTTGGCCTCGTCCTGGCACCACTCTTTGCCGCCGGGCTGGCCGGGGCCACCGCTATGATGGTCGTCGGTCTCGCCCTAATGGGGCTCACCTACGGGCCCCTCGGCACGGTGGTGTCCGAGCTCTTCCCCACCCCCGTCCGCTACACCGGCAGCTCCCTGGCCTTCAGCGCGGCGGGCATCCTGGGCGCCTCGCTCGCGCCCTACGCGGCCACCTGGCTCGCCACGAACCACGGGTTGCCCTCCGTGGGCTACTATCTGACCGCCTCCGCCGCCCTCACCCTGCTCGGGTTGCTCCGGGTGCGGGAAACCCAACACGACAACCTCGCCGCCTCCGCCGCCCCAAATTCCTGATCGCCCCGGGGCGGCCGACCGCCCGGTGTGAGCCGGTGCTTTTTGCCCCGCACCCAAGGTCGGTCAGCCTGGCGGAGCCGAAGCTCTCCACCGCGACGCCGGTGGGGCCACGTTGGTCCCCGCGGCGAAGTGGACCCCGCCCCATGCCCCTCTCCTTTCCCGCCGGCTTCCTGTGGGGCGCGGCCACCTCCGGCTACCAGGTCGAGGGGGCCGCCGCCGCCGACGGCAAGGGGGCCTCCGTCTGGGATGCGTTCGTGCGCGTGCCGGGCAAGATCCTCCACGGCGACACCGGCGACCGGGCGTGCAACGCCTACGACCCCCGGCAGCTCGCAGGCGACCTCGACCTGATGGTCCGCCTGGGGCTGAAGGCCTACGCTTTCTCCGTGCAGTGGCCGCGCGTCCAGCCCGCCGGCCGGGGGGCGTTCAACCCCCGGGGCCTGGACTACTACCAGCGGCTGGTGGACGGCCTCTGCCAACGCAACATCCGGCCCGTGTTGACCCTCTACCACTGGGAGTTGCCCCTGGCCCTGCAGGAACCCGGCGGCTGGCTGGAACGCGACACCGTCGCCCGCTTCGTGGACTACGCGGGGCTGCTCCACGACGCGCTGGCCGACCGGGTGCCCTTCTGGGTCACGCAGAAC
>CAXTFX010000454.1:0-4000 GCA_964243185.1 uncultured Chthoniobacterales bacterium | reverse complement strand
GAGTGGCTGAGCCCGGTTTAAGGCACTCGACTCGAAATCGAACGTGGGGTTAAACCCACCGTGGGTTCGAATCCCACCTCTTCCGCCAGCCTATGCTGCTCCCGAGCGGCTTGCGAATGCCGGACGACCCTGGCCGGACGAATGGTTTTACGCGGGAACGCGCGCGAGAAGTGTCGGCAAACTGTTCCGCGGCGTCTTCGAGCACCGGGCGGCGAGGCGGCGAGTTCGGGCAACGGCGGGGCGCCCAACGCGGCGGCGCCCGGACCGGCCACCCGGTCGAAGCCCGCGGCGTGGATGAAGAAAGACCTGGGAATGGAGGCCGGGGAACTGACCCGGAGCGCGGGGGATGGTAAGGGTCCCCCCCGCGCCGGCAAGGGAGAACGGCCGCCGATTTTTGGATCGCCGTGGTTGCCCGCGACAGGGCCGAAATCCCCGTCCAACCGGCTCGTCCCGACCCATTGCTCCAGAAGCTGCGGGGACTCTTTCCTGACCCAACCAGGGAACTCAACCCCACGCTGCCGCGGGCGGGCAATTAACCTGCCGAGATTTGCACAGATTGAGCGTGAAGTTCCGTTTGAAAGTGGTTAATACCTCCGCTCGCAA
Source organism: uncultured Chthoniobacterales bacterium (assembly GCA_964243185.1). Classification (GTDB taxonomy): domain Bacteria; phylum Verrucomicrobiota; class Verrucomicrobiia; order Chthoniobacterales; family SZAS-18; genus CAXTFX01. Next base: position 3,397 of record CAXTFX010000454.1, on the reverse strand, counting down.
GGCCGGCGACCCCCTGGTTTCGGCGCGTTCCCATGAAAGCCGTCCAAGACTTTTCCGCGCTGGTCGCCGGCTGCGTGACGACGCTGTTCATCTCCAACCCCCAGGGATTCTGGCAGGCGCTCGGCCTCGGACTGCTGCTCGCGGCGGGGGGCTGGTGGCTGTGCGCCCGGCACGCGCACCTCTGAAATCGGGCTTACCACCTGCGCCCCGGTCACCACGTCCTCTGCGCGCTGGCGGCATTGTTGGCGTTGGCCTTCACCGTGGTGTTTGCCAGCTTGGCCTACACCGAAAGCGCGGCCCGGCTCGTGATCGCCGCTTGGGAACGGGCCGTCAAAGCGGACGCCAACTGGCAATCGGCGACCTCCGCCCGCGCCTACGACGCCGTCCGCACCTTGGGGCTGGAGAACTTTGCCAACCACCCCGCGCCCGCTGAGGGCGGCACTATCATCCCCCTGACCCGCCCGGAGTCCTAACTCAAGGCCGCCGGCCTCTACGCGGACGCGGCGGCGGAGCATTTCCAGGGCGCGCACCCGTTTCTGAGCCTCATCGTGCGCGCCCGGACAGAGGTTCCCGCGCAGGCCGTCAACGACGACGTCACCGCCTATTTCAAGACCCACCGCGAGCGCTCCTATCCCGCCCCCCAAGCCGTGACCCTCGCCGCCGGGCAGCTCGAGCGCGGTCTGGCCGAGCAGGCCCCGCGCGTCGTGCCGCTTTCCCGGGTGGCGGTCGGCGCCCTCTTCCTGCTCGCGCAAGCCGTTCCCTTCGGGCTGATCGGCTGGACGGCCTACCGCGATCTGCGCGTCCACGTTTGATTCAGCTTTGGACGATCCTTCCCCCTCCTAATGAGCACCAACCATCCTCTCATCGGCCTCGGCGGCACCGGCGGCAAAATCCTGCGCGCCTTTCGCAAAACCGTTTTCCAGGAATTCCGCGGCCGCGGCAACGTCAACCTCGGCTACCTCTACATTGATTCCAGCCGCGAGATGATGGAACTCGATGACCCTTGCGGTCGGAACTGGCCGAAGTCCAAACGCTGCGTCCCGAGGCGGCGGAAATGCAGCGTCTCAAGTCCGAGAACGCGCGGCTCGACGCGGCTTTGCGACGGGCGCAGGACGACGCGAGGGCCGCCGCGGCCCGGCGTGGGGACAACGACCAACCGCCGAACATCGTGCTCGGGGAAAGTAGTCAATACAAGTTCCCGACCGGCAGCGCGACGCTTTCACCCCGGTTCGCGGAGTTGCTGACCTCCCGGGTCTTCCCGCGGCTGAAGGAAATCGTGGAACGCTACCCGCAAGTGGACTTGATCGAGGTCATCGGCCACACGGACGGACAGCCGCTCTCCGGGCGGGCTTCCAACCTGGACCGGGTGCTGGAAGGAGCCGTCTCCGTCGGGGCCCTGCGCGCGGGGTCCAACGCGGACCTCGGGCTGATGCGGGCCGTGGCCGTGCGCCTCGCCCTGGAGCGGGCGGCTGTGGCGGGGGGATTGCCGCCACGGGTGCGTTTCCGCACGTATTCCGCCGCCCAGACGGCCCCGGCAGAGGAGGGAGCAGCCACCCCCCCGACGCCCCTCCCCGGGAACGGCGGCGGCGACGAGGTGGTTCTCCCCGGTCGCCCCCTGCTGGTTGCCCCCACCCGGGGCGGGGCGGACGAAGCGCGGCGGCGGATCGAAATCCAGTTCACCCGGCTGAACCCGAACGGGCCGCGTTGAACGCGGATTTTTTTGTCTGGCGTTTTACCCGTTCCCGCGTAACCTCCGCGCCATTTGGCGTCGGGGAGACGGTCTGGCACGAGGCGAAGCAACTCCGCATGAACCGCAACGGTCAACGGTCCGCGTGGTTCTTCAACGCTCAACTCGAAGAGGACGCCCGGACCTGGCGCGCGGAGTGGGAGGCCCTGCCGCCCTGCCTGCGCGGGGACTGGGACGGGGTCGCCTGGCGGTCCCACGACTTCCGCCACTCCCGGCTCCTGCCGCAGTTCGTCGCGGGCACGGTCCGAGAGCATCCGCCGCAGAGTCCGACGCCCTTCGTGCTGCCCCTCCTCGGTCCCGTGCTGGGGCAGAACCGGTTGACCGTCGTCAACGGCGACCCGGAGGAAACGCTGCCGCTGCTCCACGGGGTCATCCTCCAGCTTGCCAGCGCCCTGCCGCACGGGGCCACGTTCACCCTGATGGACCCCGCCGGGGCCGGGCGCGCGTTCCCCATGCAGCGTGACCGATCTTCGACGGTGAGGAACAGCCCAACTTCATCGAGAACCCCAGGTGCTCGACCTGATCCGCCTCCCGGCCCGACCCGACGCGGCCGGCTGGCGGCAGATCGCCGTCAAACTTGTTCACGAACAGGGCTTCGGCGTGAGCGACTGGTTCGCTGGGGAACGTCCGCTGGCGTTGTGGCTCGGTCAGGAACTCAACGTCCACGGCCAGGCCCGGGTCATCCTGCGGCGGCGGCCGATGGAGAACCTGCTCCTGGTCGGGGACAACCAGCCGGCCGTCCACGGGCCCCTCTCGCCGGTTGCCGTCGAGCTTGAGTAGGCGGGCAAGAAAGAGCAGCACGGCGTCCCCCAGGGCCGCGAAACATTTGCACGACCGTTTGGCGACGGCCCGACGGGGCGCAAGGCCGAGGCGCGTCATCAACCAGGCCGGCCGCCCCGCCGACTTTTCCCCTTTCCGCCCCGCGTTTTCGGTGGAAGGTAACGACCCGGCAAATCGGCCGTTTTCCCGTTTTCTCACGCCTCTTCCGTCACCTCATGCAAATCGAAGTCGAACCCCTCCCCAACTGTTCCGCCACCCTGCGCGTGGAGCTCCCCCCCGAGCGCGTCGCCGCGGAGCGGGCCAAGATCGTCGGCCAATACGCCAAGGAGGTTCGCATCCACGGCTACCGGCCCGGCAAGGCGCCCCGGGGGATGGTCGAGGCCCGGTTCAAGAAGGACATCAACGAGCGCCTCAAGGAGCAGCTCGTCGGCGAGGGCACGCGGGAGGCCATCAAGGAGAAGAACCTGCGCGTGCTCTCCGTCGCGGACGTGCCCGAGGTCGAGCTGGCCGACAACGGCGCCCTGCGCTTCGCCGCCCGGCTGGTGACGGCCCCGGAGTTCGAGGTGCCGCCCTACCAGGGCCTCGCCGTGCGCGTGCCCCCGGCCGAGGTGCCGGAGGCGGACGTTGACCGCGCCCTGGAGGGGCTGCGCGCCCGCCTGTCGGACTTCAACGACATGACGGACGACCGCGGCCTGGCGATGGACGACTTCGCCGTGCTCGACTTTGCCGGGCGCATTGACGGCCAGCCGGTCAACGAGGTGGTCCCCAAGGCCCCGCGCGAACTGGCGGGCCGCGAGGGCTTCTGGATCAAGGTGGCCCCGACGGCCCTGCTGCCCGGCTTCTGCGACGCCCTGGTGGGCGCCAAAGCCG
>CAXTFX010000453.1:0-4010 GCA_964243185.1 uncultured Chthoniobacterales bacterium | reverse complement strand
GGGCAAGGGGCTGCTGGCCACCGAGGGCGCCGTCACCCTGCCCCTGCGCGAGTGCGAGGACCTCGGCTGCCCCGTGGCGCTGCGCGCGGGGTTCTTCGAGTTCCTGGAGGACGGCGCGGCTCCCGACGCGGCGCGCGGGGCGCACGAGCTCGACCCCGGCGGGGAATACACCGTGCTCCTGACCAACGGGGGCGGCCTGTGGCGCTACCAGCTCGGCGACCGGGTGCGGGTGACGGGCCGCGTGGGGCGGACCCCGCTGCTGCGCTTCCTGGGCAAGGCGGACGGCGTGAGCGACCTGCGCGGGGAGAAGCTCGCCCCGGCGTTCGTGGGCGAACTTCTCCGCGGGTTGCTGCCGAACGACGCGGCGCGCTTCGCCATGCTGGCCCCCGTCGCCGCCGGCCCCGCCGCGGCGCCGCCCCGTTACGCGCTGTTCCTGGAGGCCGACGGCGACCTCCCGCCCGGTCTGGCGGAGCGGCTCGACGGGGAACTCGCGGCGAACCCGCACTACGCCTTCTGCCGCCGGGCGGGCCAGCTTGGACCAGCGGGAATCTTCCGCATCCGGCGCGGGGGGCAGGCCGCCTTCCTCGCCCGCGGCCAGGGAGCCGGCCAGCGCCCGGGCGACGTGAAGCCGACGGCCCTGAGCCGGCGGGACGGGTGGGAACGCTGGTTCGAGGGCGGGTTCTTGGCGCCGGGGAAGAACGTGCCGTAAGGAGTGGGGGTCGGGTGCCGGATGGGAAGGGGGAGTTAACCGGCGCCCGGCTCCGTCCCCTCACCCTGGTCATTGGCGCCTTCCCCGATGCTTCCCGACGACGCTCCCCCGCCCGCCGCACCCGCGCTGGCCCGCTACGGGTTCGCCGTGGGCGCGGTGGCCACGGCGCTGGCCTTCGACCTGGCCCTGGGCACGGTGTTGAAGTTGGAGCACCTGTTTTTCTTTTTCTCGGCGGCCATCCTCTTCTCGGCCTTCCGGGGCGGGCTCGGGCCGGGGCTGCTCGCCACGGCTCTGACCGGGCTGGCGGGGAACTTTTTCTTCCTGCCCCCGGTCCACACCCTCCAGATCTGGGACGCGCAACACGCGGTGCGGCTGGGGCTCTTCGTGGCGGAGGGCGGCATCCTCAGCCTCCTGGGCAAGCTCTTTCACGCGGCCCACCACGCCCGGGAAACGCCGCGGCCGGCCCCCGTGCGTTACGGCCTGGCGGTCGGGGCGGTGGCGGCGGCGGTCCTGGTGAAGCTGCCGCTGCTCGGCCTGCTGGGCGGGGCCGTGCCGTTTGCCCTGTTTTACGCCGCCGTGCTGCTCTCCGCGTGGGCCGGCGGGGTCGGTCCGGGGGTGGTCGCGCTGGTCCTGAGCGCGTTGGCGGCCGACGTGCTCTTCCTGGAGCCGCGGGGCACCCTGCGGATTGACGACGCGGAGCAGGCTTGGCGGCTGGGGCTGTTCGGGGTGGAAGGCGTCCTGGTCATCTACCTCGGCACCGCCGGGTTCGCCGCCCGGCTGCGGGCGGAGGGGTCGGCGCGGGAGGTGGCCCGCGGCCAGGCCGAGCTGCGCCGGGCGCACGCGGAGCTGGAGGCGCGCGTGGGGGAGCGCACCGGGGAGCTGGAGCGGGCGAACGCGGCCCTGCGGCTGGCGCTGGAGGCCGGGCGCATGGTCGTCTGGCAGATTGACGACGCCAGCGGCCGGATGACGTGGGCGGGGATGACGCCCGCCCACGGGGGCGGCTGGGAACTCGGGTATCCCGAAAACATGGAAGCCTTTCGGGGCCAGGTGTATCCCGAAGACCTCGCCCCCACCCTCGCCGCCCTGGAAGACTGCCGGCGGGAGGGGCGCACCTTCGGGCTGCGCTACCGCTGCCGACGGCCCGGCGACGGGGCGTGGCGCTGGATCGAGAGCCACGGTCAGGCCGTGCGCGAGCCCCCCGGCGGCGGCGACCGGGTGCTCGGGGTGACGGGCTTGAGCATGGACGTGACGGCCCGCGTGACGGCGGAAGCCACGCTCGTGGCCGCCAAGGCCGAGGCCGAGCGGGCCAACCTGGCCAAGAGCGACTTCCTGAGCCGCATGTCCCACGAGCTGAGGACGCCCCTCCACGCCGTGCTGGGTTTCGGTCAACTGCTCGAAAACACCGGGCTCGACCCCCGGCAGGAGGAGAGCGTGGAGCACATCCTGCGCGGGGGCCGCCACCTGCTCGGCCTCATTGACGAGGTGCTCGACATCGCCCGCATTGAGAGCGGCCGGTTGGACCTGACGCCCGAGCCCGTGGATCTGCCCGCGCTGGTGGCGGAGGTGCTGACCCTGCTCGGACCGATGGCGCGGGAGCGCGACGTGCGGTTGGAAAACCACGTCGCGGCGGGCCGCGTCGGCGAGCTGTGGCTGGACCGGCCGCGGGTCCGGCAGGTCCTGGTGAACCTGTGCTCCAACGCCGTGAAATACAACCGCCCGGGCGGGGAGGTGGCGGTGAGCTGCGCGCGGGTCGGCGAAGGCGACGGCACCCTGCGCCTGAGCGTGCGCGACAACGGGCCGGGCGTGACCCCGGCGCAGCGGGAAAAGATGTTCCAACCCTTCGAGCGCCTGGGCGCCGAGCGCGGGCCGGTGCCGGGCACGGGCCTGGGTCTGGCGCTCTGCCGCCGGCTGATCGAGGCGATGGGCGGCCGCGTCGGCGTGGACGCGGCGGCGCCCGGCGACGGGACCGGCAGCGTGTTCTGGGTGGAGTTGCCGATGGGACCGCCGGCGGCGGAATGACGAAGCCCGAATGAGAGGGAAAATCCGAATGACACCAGGTCGCGTCCCTACCGGGCGTCAAAGGCTACACAGCTAACGCAGTTGGTATGACCCACCATGAAACGGAGCTTCGGGCTTCGTCATTCCGCGCGAAGCGCGGCCCCATGAGCCGCTTCCGCTTTGAACTGGCCGGGCCGGCGGACGACGCGGCGTTGCGGGCGCTGCTGCGGGAGAACCCAATGGAGGGCGGCCGCCTGCGCGTGGGGTTCGAGCGGGAGCCGTCGTTCTTCGGGGCCGCGCGCGTCGGCAGCGAGGACGTGCAGGTCGGGGTGGCGCGGGAGGCGGGGGGAGCCATCGTCGGGCTGGGGACGCGGGCGCTGCGGCGGGCGTGGGTCAACGGGGACCTTTCCGCGCGCGTGGGCTACCTGGGCGACCTGCGGCTGGCCCCGGCGTTTCGGGGCGGGACGCTGGTGGCGCGGGGCTACCGGTTCCTGCGCGAGCTGCACCGGGACGGCCGGGCGGACGTTTACCACACGGTCGTCTTCGCCGACAACGCCCCGGCCCTGGCGACGCTGGCGGCGGCGGGCGGACGCGCGGGGCTGCCGGTTTACGAGGACCTCGGGCGCCTGTGCTGCCCCGGCCTGCGCCTGCACGGCCGCGGGCCGCGGGGCGGGCCGGACCCGGCGGACGTCACGGTCGGCCGGGGGCGGCCGGAGGAGTTGCCGGAGATCATGGCCTGCCTGAACCGCTTCGGGGCGCGCCGGCAGTTCGCGCCGGTCCACGCGGCGGCGGATTTCGCGGCGGGGGCGGGGCGCTGGCCGGGGTTCGGGGCGGGAGATTTCTTCGTCGCGCGGCGGGGGGGAACGGTCGTCGGCGTGGCCGGCGCGTGGGACCAGCGGGCGTTCAAGCAGACGCGGGTTCACGCGCTGGGCGGGAGCCTGCGTTGGCTGGCGCCGCTGGCGAACGCGCTGCGGCCCCTGGCCCCGCGCCGGGTGCCGCCGTTCCCGCGGCCGGGGGAAACGCTGCCGTTCCTCTACGCCAGCTTTCTCGGCGTGGACGGCGACGATCCGGCGGTGCTGCGCGCGCTCCTGCGGGCGATGCGCCGGGCGTTCGCGGGCGGCGCGTTCCTGTATCTGCTCGTCGGCCTGCACGAGCGTGACCCGCTGCTCCCGGCGCTGGCGGGGTTCGCGCAATTCCCCTTCGTCGGGAGGTTGTTCCGCGTGCGGCTGGACGACGGCGGCCCGGTGCTGGATGGTCGGGTGCCGTATGTCGAGGCGGCGACGTTGTAGGCTCTCCCATGAAC
>CAXTFX010000452.1:0-4010 GCA_964243185.1 uncultured Chthoniobacterales bacterium | reverse complement strand
GGCAGAGCCCCGTCGTGGCCCGGCGCACGTTGAAATAGTTCATCGCGTTCGTGCCCGCGCAGGGAAACTCCGGCCGGCCCAGCGCCGTGGGCGTGCCCCGCTCGGCGGCGGTGACGATCTTCCCGATGGTCCGCCCGCGCAGCCCGCCCGTGCCGAAGGCCAAGGTGCGGAAGAAACGATCATCCAACTCATCCCAGTGCCCAGCCGCGACCAGTTCGCCGACGGAGGCGACGGCGGTCGCATCCTCCCCGGCGCCAAGGAGCGTGGCGACGTTGGCAGCACTGCTCTCGCGCAGTTGCCCGGCGCGGGCAGCGGCCTGGACGGCGGGAAGGATTTCGGCGGGGGAGGACATGACTTAAGGGAAAACGGTTCACCCTCTAAATCCGGCCGGCTTCGCCGAAATCTCTACACCTTCACCGTTGGCCCGTGCGTGGTGCGGATGGTCCGCTTGATGCCCTCGGCTTCCTCCTCGTCCGGGCGGTTGAAGAGCACGGCGGAGCGCAGGCGGTCGCCGAAGTAGTGCCGCAGGATGAACGACGGCTCCTTGCCCTCGCGCGTGCCCTCCATCTCGGTGCGCGTCGGCGACACGGAGAAGTCCCCGATGAGCCGGATTGCCATCCCGAACAGTTCGGAGTTCCAGTCCGGCAGACACTCGTAGCGCTGGCGTTTCTTGCCCGTCATGTTCGCCCCGGCCAGGAGGCCCTGCGCGCGGGAGGATTCCCAGTGGTCCACCCGACGGGCGCCACCGAAGATTTTGTCGGGGAACAGCGCGATGTCCCCGGCGGCGTAAATCCCCTTCTCGTCGGTTTCCAGCAGTTCGGAAACGGGCGTGCCCTTGGGGGAGCTCAGCGGCGTGTTGCGCACCAGCTCCAGGTTCATTTCCACCCCGCAGGCCACCAGCGCCAGACCCGCGGGCAGACGCACGCCGCTCTTGGTCTGCACGTTGCGCAAGGTCGTCTTGCCCTCGAACCCGTTCAGGTGCTCGCCCAGGTGCAGCGTCACCCCCTCCGCCCGGAAGCGCGCGGCCAGCCAGGTGGAGGTGTCCGCGTCCAGGTAGGTGGACCACAGCGCCGGCTCCCGCGCCAGGAGGGAAACCTTGCGCGCCTTGCCCCCGCCGGCCCGCAGCGACGCCGCGGCCTCCAGGGCGATGAGGCCCCCGCCGCAGACGACGATCTCCTTCTCCGTCGCCGCCATCTCCCGGAGCGCGAGGGCGTCGGCCAGCGTGCGCAGGTAGAGCACGTTGCCGAGGTTGTGGCCCGCCACCTGCGGCCGGAGCGGGCGGCTGCCGGTCGCCAGCAGCGCCTTGTTAAACTCGATGGTCTGCCCCGTGGAGAGCACGGCCAGTCGGCGCTCCAGGTTAAACTGGGTGACGAACACCCCGAGCCGCAGCTCAACGTGCTCGTCTGCATACCACCCCGGGGGGTGCATCGGGCTCTCGAGCAGCGCGGCGGGTTCGTCCTTGGTCCGCAGGAAGCCTTTGGATAACCCCGGCCGATGGTAGGGCGCGTGGCCCTCGTTGCCGATGAGCGTGACCTTGCCCCGGCGGTCGTGCTGGCGGATACCCTCCGCGGCCGCGAGCCCAGCGGCGCCGGCGCCGACGATAAGGTAGTCCCGCGCGATCATCGGCTGGCCTCCTTCCCGTTGGGGCGCGTCCAGCCGGGCGCGGGGAAACGAAGGGGGAAGGCGGACGGCTCGGGGAAGGGAGGTAGGTTCATCATCTCACGTGGATTTCCGGGAACGGACTCCCGGTGCTGAACCTCCCTTACTAAGCCAATTCGCGCGCTGGAATCAACCAAAACTGCACCCATCCTCAAATGAACCCCGCCCTGCCCCGCCGCGAAGCCCTCAAAGGTCTCGGTCTCGCCGCCGTCTACACCCTCGCCGCCGCCTCCGCCTTGGCGGCCGACAAGACCCCGCCTGGGGCCATGACCGCCGCCGCCACGCCCCCGAAGGAGAGCGAGGTCGGCTTCAAAGACGGCAAATACATCCTCCCCCCGCTGCCCTACGCCCCGGACGCCCTGGAGCCGGCCATTGATAAGGAAACGATGAGCCTGCACCACGACAAGCACCACCTCGCCTACGTCGAAGGCGCCAATAAAGCCGTGGACGGCCTCAAGGCCATCGCCGCCGGCACGGGCGACGCGGCGATGCTGCCATTGTTCAACAACAATTTGTCCTTCAACCTCTCCGGCCACGTCCTGCACACCGTGTTCTGGAACAACCTCAAGCCCGGCGGCGCCAAGCCCGCCGCCGGCCCGTTGCTCGAGGCCATGAAGGAGGCGTTCGGCAGCCCCGAGGCGTTTGAAAAGCTCTTTGCCGCCACCGCTGCCGCCGTGCAGGGCAGCGGCTGGGCCATCCTCGGCTACAACCCCGTCGCCGGTCGGCTGGCGACCGTGGGCGTGGAGAAGCACAATAACTCGGCCATCCAGGGCCTCGAACCGCTGCTGGTGTGCGACGTGTGGGAGCACGCCTACTACCTCAAATACCAAAACCGGCGCGCCGACTACGTGAAGGCCTTCTTCACCGTGGTGAACTACGAGGACGTGGCCGCGCAGCTGGCCAAGGCAATGGCGTAATCCAGGTGGGCATCGCCGGGGAGCCGAAATATCCCGCCACCGCCCCCGACGCGGCGGCGCTCACGGGCCTCGCCGCGACCCTGGATACCCAGGACAAAGACTTCGCCAAGGCCGAGGCCGCCCTGTGCGTGCTCCGGCAGACCCAGGGCAAGACCCGTCGCGGCGGCACGCGCGGCGATGGGCGAGGTGGACACTGCCATGGGGACCTCATTTACGGCGCGAACGATGCCCGCAAGGGCAACTTCGGCCTGCCCCCGGCGCTCTCCCGCGGCAACGGGGTGCTCGACAAGCTGCCCATTGACGCCTTGTGCGACGGGCACCAGCCCCGCCAGCCTGTTCCTGAACCTCGGCTCGGACGAGGACGCGGCTACCAAGCCCAGAGCGCGCTGGATTCGGACATGGAGAAACATGGTGGCTGACGGGACGGTGACGGCCAGCGAGTATGGCTTCACGGGGCCGACGGCGAAGACGCTATCCTGGTGCCGGGCGCGCGGCGTGGGCACGGGCGGCAAACTCGGCTCCTGAAGCGACGTTGCCACGTGGGTGGCGAATTCGTAAAGGCGGAAAACCATTTGGGCTCCGACGCGACGCACTGGCACTGGTAGCCGGCGGGGCCCGCGCCCCCGTTAGACAAATCCCATCGGGTTCGGGATAATGCTGGCCGCTTATGTCCGACCAACCCGCCCCGTCCGCCTTCGCCGGCAGCATCCTCGACCCGGCCCGTTACCAGACCGTTGAACTGTCCAACGACGAGATCGCCCGTTACTCCCGTCACCTCATCATGCCGGAGGTCACGATGGCGGGGCAGAAGAAGCTCAAGGCGGCCAAGGTGCTGTGTATCGGCACCGGCGGGCTGGGGTCGCCCATCGCGCTCTACCTCGCCGCGGCGGGGGTGGGCACGCTGGGGCTGGTGGACTTCGACACCGTGGACTTTTCCAACCTCCAACGCCAGATCCTCCACGGGACGCGCGACGTGGGGCGCAAGAAGCTCCATTCCGCCCGCGACCGCATCAAAGAGGTCAACCCAAACGTCCAGGTCGCCCTCCACGACGCCCTGTTTTCCTCCGAGAACGCCCGCGAGATCGTCGGGCCCTATGACCTTGTGATTGATGGGACGGACAACTTCCCGACCCGCTACCTGTCTAACGACGTGTGCGTATTCCTGAAGAAGCCGAACGTTTACGGCTCGATCTTCCGTTTCGAGGGGCAGGCGACGGTGTTCGCCCCGCACCTCGGCGGGCCGTGCTACCGCTGCCTGTTCCCCGAGCCGCCGCCGCCGGGGATGGTGCCCTCATGCGCGGAGGGCGGCGTGCTCGGCGTGCTGCCGGGGATCATCGGGGTGATGCAGGCCATCGAGGCGGTGAAGCTCATCATGGGCATCGGCGAGCCGATCATCGGACGGCTGCTTCACTTCGACGCGCTGAAGATGAAGTT
>CAXTFX010000451.1:0-4024 GCA_964243185.1 uncultured Chthoniobacterales bacterium | reverse complement strand
AGACGATGTGGGAAACCCACCAGGCGCTCAAGCGCCGGCTCATCGCCTTTGCCCGCGACCGGGTCCGCAAGCAGCGCGAACGGCTGGGCGAATCGCCCGAGGTCCTGCGCGGGGTCAACAACCTGCTCAACCCCGATATCTTAACCATCGGGTTCGCCCGGCGTTTCGCCACCTACAAGCGGGGCGCGTTGTTGTTCGCCGACCCGGACCGGCTCTTGCGGCTGCTCAACAACACCGAGCGGCCGGTGCAGTTCATCTTCGCCGGCAAGGCGCACCCGCGCGACGACGGCGGCAAAACGGTCATCGCGGAGGTTTACAAGTTCACGCGCGACCCGCGGTTCGCCAACCGTGTCGTGTTCATCGAGGACTACGACGCCTACATCGGCCGCCGGCTCTACCAGGGCGTGGATCTGTGGCTCAACAACCCGTTGCGCCCGCTGGAGGCTTCCGGCACGTCCGGCATGAAGCTGCCGCCCTCCGGCGGGTTGAACCTGTCCGTGCTGGATGGTTGGTGGTGCGAGGGTTACAACGGCAAGAACGGCTGGCCCATCGGCGCGGAGATCACCGAGGGCACCCCGGAATTCCAGAGCGAGGTGGACATCGAGAGCCTGTTCCACGTCCTGGAAACCCAGGTCGTGCCGCTGTATTACGCCAAGCCGGACGGCAAACTGCCCATCGCGTGGCTCCAGCTCATGCGCGAGAGCATCCGCTCGGTGCTGCCGGTCTATAACACGCACCGGATGGTCAAGGAATACCACGAGCGCCTCTACGAGCGCGCGGCGGGCAACTACCGCACGTTGAGCCACAAGAGCGGCGCCCGCGCGGTCGAGCTGTCCCGCTGGAAGGACCGGATGCGCCGGGACTGGGGTCAGGTCCGGGTGGACAACGTGGGGTTGGAACACCCCGACCGGCAGAACATCCACGTCGGGGACGGCGTGGGCGTGTCCGCGCGCGTGCGGCTCGGCCCCATTGATCCCAACGAGGTGATGGTCCAGACCTACTACGGCCCGACGCAGGGAGAGAGCGACATCGCCACCCCGGTGGTATTGCCGCTCACGGACTTCGAGAAGCTGCCCGAGCCGGGCTGCTACCGCTACCGGGGGACGATCCCCTCCACGGAAAGCGGCGCCTACGGCTTCAGCGTGCGCGTGGTGCCGACGCACCCACTGCTGACCCAAGAGCACGAGCTGCGGCTCATCGCCTGGGCGGCGTGAGGAGTGTTGCGGCACCTGACAGCCGGAGTAACCTCACGACCATGACGACGGCACCTGAACCGATGGCACTGGTTCAAACGGAGGGGTTGCTCTTCGACCTGCTCGCCCGCGCGGAGGGTAAGGCGGAGATCGTCAACCATCGCCTCGTCATCGAAATGATGTCCGGCACCGCGCATTCCCACGCCGCGCTCGAGGTGGTCGTCTCCCTTCGGGCCTACGTCCGTCACCACCGGCTGCCGGGGCGCGCGGCGGCGGATGGTTTGGACTACCGGGTGCGTGGAGGCGCCCACCAGTCGTTCCGACCCGACGCCAGCTACGACGTTGGCCCCAGTTCGGGAATGGGCCTTCCGACACGGGCGCCGCGCTTCGCCCTCGAAGCTCGAAGCGCCTGCGATTACGGGCCGGCGGCTGAGGAGATGCTGCGAGAGAAGCGCGAAGACTACTTCGATGCTGGCACGCTTGCGGTGTGGGACGTGGACCTGTTAAGCGACCACGTCGTCTGCCTCTACCGCGATGGCGACGCTGAAACTCCCGCCGCCACCTTCCGCCGGGGCGACCTGGCCCACGCCGAACCGGCCGTGCCGGGGTGGACGATGCCCGTGGACGACCTGTTCGAGCCAGAGGCGGAGAACGCCGGCTGAGGGGCTGGTCCGTCGCCCGTGAGGCTTGCTCCAGCCTCCCCCTCTTTCCAATGTCGAAGCGAAGCTTTGCGCGCGGGTGTCAGGTTTTCGTCCTCGCGCTGCTCGCGGGGACGTCGGGCGGGAGCTTGGGCGCGGCCGAGCCGCCGGACTCGCTGCCGGTTGCCCTGCGTCGCACCCCGCCGGTTTACCCGGAAGCGGCCCGCCGGCTCGCCCTGAGTGGAACCACCTCCGTGCGGCTGACGATCACGCCGACCGGGCGGGTGGCCCGCGCGGGGGTGGCAAAGTCCAGCGGGTATCCGATCCTGGACGATGCCGCCGTGGCCTGCACTCGCGGCTGGACCTTTGCGCCGGCCCACCGGGCGGGCCAAGCCGTGGAGGCTACGGTGGTCGTTCCCCTGGAGTTTGAAATTCAACCGGGCACCGGGCAGCGCAACTTCTTTCGCGGCAGCGACGTCTTCGCCCCCATCCCTCCCTACCCGGAGCGTGCCCGTCGGGCAAGGGACTACGGCCGGCTGGTGATCGGCGTGAAGTGGAACGCGGACGGCACGGTGGCCAGTGCGCGGGTCCTGGGCGGAGGCGTCCGCGGGGGCGCCGGGAGTTGGTGGGACGAGTTGCTGCCGTTCGTCAGGGCCCACTGGCGGCTCAAACCCACGGCGCTCAAGCGCTATCAGCCCGGCGTGGAAACCGTGTTCCCCGTCGAGTTGCGATTACGCTGAATGATCTTGATCATCGGTGCCGGGCTGGCGGGGCTGACCTGCGCGAAGGTTCTGGTGGAGAACGGCCTCCGTGACTTCCTCCTGCTGGAAGCCCACGCGGAGCCGGGCGGCCGGGTCCGCTCGGAGCGCACGGCGGACGGTTACACGCTGGACCGCGGGTTCCAGGTCCTGCTGGATTCCTACCCGGCCGTCCGCCGGCACCTCGACCTCCCGGCGTTGGCCCCGCGGTATTTCGACAGCGGCGCGCTCCTGGCGGAGCCCGGCTCCGGCCGACCGCCGGACGTGACGGCGCACCCGCTGTTCCATCCGGCCGACGCGCCCGCAACGGCGTCCTCGGATGCTTTCCCCGTCGCCGACAAGGCGCGGCTCGCGGCGTTGGTAGCGGAGTTGCTGGTGACGCCGGACCTCGCGTTGCGGGCGGAACCGGGGCAGCCGGGGGACGTTTCCACGGCCGGATTCCTGTTCCGGCGCGGGTTCTCGCCGGCCATCGTCGAGCGGTTCTTCCGGCCGTTCTTTGGCGGCGTGTTCCTGGACGAGCGGCTGGCCACCAGCGCCGGGCTGTTCCGCTATTACCTGAAGAAATTCGCCACCGGCCGCGCGCTGCTGCCCGCCGGGGGCATCGGGGAAATCCCGCGGCAACTCGCCGCGCGCCTGCCGGCCGGAACGCTGCGGCTGGGCTGTCCCGTCGCACGCCTGGAAACCGCCGGGCCGCGCGTGACGGCCGTCGTCACGGCGGGAGGCGAACGCCTCGATTGCCAACGGGTCTTGCTCGCCACGGACGCGCCCGCCACGGGGCGTTTGCTGGGCGAACCCCCCCCGGCGACGGAGCCCCCGCTGGGGACGCGCGCCGTCTGCTTCTCCTCCGCCGTCCGCCTCTACGACCGTCCCATGCTCGTTCTGCCCGCCGGGCGCGGGCGCGTGGCGCGGCATTTCGTCCAGTTAACGAACGTCGCCCCGGAATACGCCCCGGCCGGTCGGCACCTCCTCAGCGCGACGGTGTTGGACAACCGCGAAATGGACGACGCAGCCCTGTTCGCCGTCGTGCGCGCGGAGGTGGCGGAGGTTTTCCCGGCGGCAGCCCGCGTATTGGAACCCCTGTCGGTCGTGCGCGTGCCCTACGCCCAACGCCGCCAGCCGGCGCGGTTCGCCCGGCGTCTCTGCCCGGCCCCGGCGCCGACGCGGTTTGAAAACGTCTTCCTCGCTGGGGACCAGACGACGGCCTGCTCCATCCAGTCCGCGATGAGCAGCGGGGAGCAGGCGGCGGCGGGGCTGGGGGGACGCGACTGACGGCCGGCTCCGGGCTGCGGGCACCCGCCCGTTTAGGCACCCGGTTTGCTCCTTCAGGTGCGGTCAACGTCACCGCCATGAGCTTTACTGCCCTCGTCTCCCAACTCACCAAACTGTTCGCCGCCGCCCCGACCCCCGCCAGTCTGCCCTTTTTGCCCGCTCAACT
>CAXTFX010000450.1:0-4042 GCA_964243185.1 uncultured Chthoniobacterales bacterium | reverse complement strand
GGAGAATTCTTTCTCCTGCTCAACTCCGACGCCTTCCCGGAGGCGGGCGCGGTGGAAACGTTGGTGGGTTATCTCCGGGCGCACCCGGAGGTCGGGATCGTCGGCCCCCGCCTACGCTACGCGGACGGAGCGCCGCAGCCCTCCTGCCACCGTTTCCCGACGCCGGGACGCGCGTGGCTGGAAAACCTCTGGCTGGGACGGCTCCTCGCGGGACACCCCCGGCTCGACGACCTCAGCCGGTGGGACCACCGCACCGAACGCGAGGTGGACTTTGTCATCGGCGCCTGCCTGTTGGTGAGGCGGCGGGTCTTCGAGGAGGTCGGCGGCTTTGACGAACGCTTCTTTTTGTATTCGGAGGAGACCGATTGGCAGTGGCGCACCCGGGCGGCGGGCTGGCGGATCGCGTTCACGCCGACGGCGGTGGTGACCCACCTGGCCGGCGGCAGCGGCGCGCGCGACCGGGCGCGCATCAACCGACACTTCTTTGAAAGCCTGGATCGCTACGTGCGTAAACACCACGGGTTGGTCGGCCTGCTCTCGTTCCGGCTGGCGATGACCGTAGGCTGTTTCGTCCGCGCCCTGCTCTGGAGCCTGGTCAGCGTGCGCCCGAGCACCCGGCCGCGCGCGCTCGCCAAGGCGCGCCTGCACTGGTGGCTGGTCTTCCGACAGGCGACCCGGCCCGCGCCAACTCTTTCCCGGTGAAGTTTCACGTGCCGGGAGTTAACTCCCCGTGGTTCAATTCCGCTCTGTCCGCTTAGATGCTCCTGCTCCTCGCCGGTCTCGTTTACGTTTGCACCTTCTGGGTGATCGCCTCCCGACGGCCGGCGGTGGCGCTGGCGCTGATCTTCGCCTCGGCGCCGTTCCAGCACGACATTTCCACGGGCGGGCCGGTCCGCTTCTCCTTCGCGGAGATTAACCTGCTCCTCATCATCCCGGTGATGCTCGCCCGCCGGCCGGTGCTCCTCGGGCCGACGGCGGGGCCGATGGCGCTCTACCTCGGGATCTCCCTGGGGTCCACGCTGCTGCACTGGCGGGACTCCTCACTGGTGTCCCTGGTGCAGATGGGCATCTACCTGGTCTGCGCGGTGGTGGTGTTCACCTCCTTCGCCAGCCGCCCGGAGCAGTTCCGCCCCGCGCTCCTCGGGCTGGTCGTCGTCGGAGTGTTCTTCGCGTTGGCGGTGATCGTCACCCGCTCGGGTTACGTGCTCGGCCTGCACAAGAACGGCGTGGGCAGCTCGCTGGGGTGCGCGGTGGTGGTTGCCGCCGAGCTGTGGTTCGCGGCGACCGGGAGGCGGGAGCGGCGCTGGCTGGCGGCGGGGGCGGGGATCATCGCGGCGGGGCTGTTCTTCACGCTCTCCCGCGGCGCCTGGGTCGGGGCGGCGTGCGGGTTGGCGGTGCTGCTGGCGCTGCGGCGCGAGTTCCGACTGCTGGTGCGGGTGGGATTGTGCGGGCTGGTCCTGATCGCCGTCGGCTGGCGCGTCCTGCCGGCGGAGTCGCGGGAATACGCCACGGGCTTCAACCGCGAGAACGAGAACATCCGGCTGCGGTTCCAGTCCATTGACTTCGCCCGCGTGGCGTTCGAGAGCGACCCGGTGCTGGGCGTGGGCGTCGGCCTCCGCAAGGAATACGACGCGACGAACATCCTCTGGCTGACCCTGGCGGAGACCGGCGTGCCCGGCCTGGCGGCCTGGTTGCTCGTGCATGCCGTGCTGGCGCGGATGGTCTGGCGGACCCACCGTCACCTGGCGCGCGACGATGCCCTCTTCTCCCTCGCCGCGCTGGGCGGCGCCCTGGTCCTCGGTAAGCTCGTTCACGGCCTGGTGGACCACTATTGGAGCCGCGGGGACATCATGATCGCCTGGGCCAGCGCCGGCATGGCCACCCACGCGCACTTCGTCACCCGCCGTCGGCGGGCGCTCCGGGCGGCGGCCACGCGGCGTCACCGGGACACGGAGGAGTGGCGTTTGGAAGACCCGGCCCTGCTCCCGCGGACCACCCCGCACCACGCCTGATAATGACCACGATGAACGTCGCGCTGAGTTTTCCGGGCTGCCACCGCCGGGGCGGGGTGGAGCGGGTCGTCTATGAGTGCGCCGGCTTCCTCGCGGGCCGGGGGCACCGGGTGACGGTGTTCGCGCAGGACTGGGAGCCGGGGGACGGCGAGGCCCGCGGGGTGCGCTACCGGCACGTCGCGGCCCGGCGCACACCCAGCTTCCTCCACGGAACCCACTTCTTCCGCAACTGCTCCCGGGCGGTGGCCCGCGAGCCGGCGGATGTGCTCAACACCCACGGTGTCGTCTGCCCCACCGGCGGGGTTCACTGGGTCCAAAGCGTGCATCGCGCCTGGCTGGAGCGCTGCCGGGAATTTCGCCCCCCGTTCTCCGTCGGCCGCCTGCGACAACTTCTCAACCCGTTGCACCCGGCCCTCCTGCGGCTGGAGGAGGCCCATTTTTCGGCACGCCGCTACCGGAAGCTGGTGGCCACGACGGAGGTGGTGAAAGCCGACCTCACGCGCCTCTACGGCGTGCCGGCAGACGACGTGACCGTGATCCCCAACGGCTTCGCGCCGTTGGAGTTCAACCCGGAGCGTCGGGCGGAGCGGCGCGGGGCGATGCGCGCGCGGCTGAGGCTGCGGGAGGACGAGGTCGTCCTGCTGTTCGTGGCGCGTGCGGTTGCTGGTGGTCGGGCGCGCACCCCAGGCTCAGATCGTGCGCGAGGCGCGGCGGTGCGGGCTCGCGGACCAGGTGATCGCCTGCGGCCCCACGGGCGACGTGGGCGCGTTCCATGCCGCCGCGGACGTTTTCGTCCTCCCCACCCAATACGAGGCGTTCTGCCTGGCGATCCTGGAGGCGCTCGGCAGCGGCCTGCCGGTGGTCACCACGCGCGTCCCCGGCGCCGGGGACGCGATCCGGCCGGGGGTGAACGGCTACCTAATAGACGATCCGCGCAGCGGGGAACAGCTCCGCGAGAAGCTCTTGCTCCTGCTCGACGACGACCACCGCGCGCTCCTGTCCCGACGGGCCCCGGCGACGGTGGCGCACTACCAATGGCCCTCGGTGCTCACCCGTTACGAGGAAGTTCTCCAAACGTCATGCGCGTAGCCCTGCTCACGGATTCCGACGCCTTCGCCGGCACGGAGCGGCACATGCTCGACCTCGCCCAGGGGCTGACCGGGCAGGGTGTCGCCGTCACCCTCTGCGGCCCCGCGGGTTCACCGCTGGCGGAGCGCGGCGCGCGCGCCGGGTTCCCGGTGCTCGCGGTCGAGAAACGCGGGCGGCTGCTGGACGTGGCGGCGGCGCGCCAGCTCGCCGGGGAGCTCCGGGCGGAAGCGTTCGACGTGATCCACGCGCACAACAGCCGCACCGCGCTGGCGGCCGTCGGCGCGGTGGCGCTCGCGGGGCGCGGCCACGTCGTCGCCACGCAGCACTTTATCGAACCCGGGCACACCCAGGCCGCGGGGATGGGTCGGCTGGTGCGGCGGGTCGGGCACCGGGTGATGAACCGCCGGCTGGCCCACGTCATCGCCATCTCCCAGGCCGTGTCGGACGCGGCGCGCGCGCGGGGCGACGTCTCCGCGGACCGGCTCACGGTCGTTCCCAACGGCATCCCCGCGCCGGACGAAGACGCGCTCACCGCCCGCGCCGTGGTGCGCGCGGAGTTGGGGCTTTACGAGTCCACCCCGCTGGTCGTCTGCGCGGCGCGGCTGGAACCGGAGAAGGACGTGCTCACCCTGGTCCGGGCGATGCGCGAGACCCTCGCCGCCTGCCCGGAAGCCCGCTGCGTCATCGCCGGCGAGGGCTCGCAGCGGGAAGCGTTGCAGGCCGAGGTTGACCGCGCTGGCCTCACGCGCGCCGTGCGGTTGCTGGGTTTCCGTGCGGACGTGCTGGCGCTCATCGCCGCGGGCGACCTGTTCGCGCTCCCTAGCCTCGCCGAGCCGTTCGGGCTGGTCCCGCTGGAGGCGATGGCCCTGGGCCGGCCCGTCGTTGCCACCCGGGCGGGCGGGCCGCGGGAGATCGTCGCGGACGGGGAAACCGGTCTGCTC
>CAXTFX010000449.1:0-4049 GCA_964243185.1 uncultured Chthoniobacterales bacterium | reverse complement strand
CCCACGGCGGGGCAGGCGGTGGAGTTTGCCGACTTCGGGTTGGGCGGGGAGAATTCGCCCATCCTGCGTCTGGCCGTGTCCCAGGTGCTCCTGCCGCCGAAGGACGCGCCGCTCTACCCCGGCGGGGTCCGGCCGGACCTGCCCGTAACCCAGAGCCGGACCGCGAAGCTGGACATCTTCCGCCAGAGCGTGGCCAACGGCGCCGTCGGCAGCATGGCCCCGTTCGTCCTCGACGCCGAGCGGCCGCACTACAACGAGGCCGCGCTCGTGGCCCGGGAGAACCCGGAGCTCGACGCCGCCAAGGAGGCCCAGGCCCGCCGCCGCGAGGGCCAGCCGCCCCCCAAGCTCCCGCCGCGCGACGCCCCGCTCCAACGCGCCGTGGACCTGGCGCTGGCCGCCGACGCCCTGGAACCCCGGCCGCCGCCGCGTTGAACCCACCCCGAAGGGCTTTTACAAACGGGCAGGGTTGACCGTATCCTCTCGTCCACCGTCCTTAAACCCCCCTCCTAAACCAACCCCCCATGAAAGTCGGCGTCTTCTCCGCCATCCTCTCCGGCGTCCCCCTCGAACGAGCCCTGGCTCACGTCAGAAGCCTCGGCTGTGACACCATCGAACTCGGCACCGGCGCTTACCCCGGCGACGCGCACTGCCAACCGCGCGCGCTGCTGGCGGACGCCGGGAAGCTGCGCGCGTTCCAGGACACCATCGTCGCGGGCGGGCTGGAAATTTCCTCCCTGTCCTGCCACGGCAACCCGCTCCACCCGGACCAAGCCTTGGCCGACGAGCACCACGCCGTTTTCCAGGCCACCGTGGAGCTGGCCGGCAAGATCGGCGTATCCGTCGTGACGACGTTTTCCGGCTGCCCCGGCGACGGCGCGTCCGGGGCGAAGCATCCCAACTGGGTGACCTGCCCGTGGCCGCCGGATTTTTTGAAGATCCTCGACTACCAATGGAACGAGGTTGCCATCCCGTATTGGCGGGAGCAAACGAAGTTTGCCGCCGATCATGGCGTGCATAAGATCGCGTTGGAGGCGCACCCCGGCTTCCTCGTTTACAACCCGGAAACGATGTTGCGGCTGCGTGAGGCCACCAACGAAGTGCTGGGCGCGAACTTCGACCCCAGCCATTTTTTCTGGCAGGGGATTGACCCCGTCAAAGCCGTGCGAAAACTCGGCGCGGCCGGCGCCATCCACCACGTTCACGCCAAGGATACGGGCTTATACAAGATCAACGCGGACTACGACGGTTATCTCGATACGAAACCTTACAGCGACGAGCTCAACCGTGCGTGGATGTTCCGCACGGTCGGCTACGGTCACGGCGCGGAATTCTGGACGGATTTCGTCAGCACGCTGCGTATGGTCGGTTACGACGGCACGTTGAGCATGGAGCACGAGGATAGTTTAATGACTCCGGCGGAGGGGCTCCGCAAGGGCGTGGAGTTCCTGCAGGACATTGTCATGCGCGAGACCAAAGGGGCCGTGACTTGGGCGTAACCGAGGTGACGCTGGCTGCAAGCGGTGCGTTTCGGGTAGGGTCATCTCAGTCCAGCCACGCATGAACCGCCTTCGCTTCGAGTTTCTGGAAAGCTGCCGCATCGCCTACGCGCAGATCGCGGCCAACCGCACGCGCTCGGCCCTGACGGCCCTGGGTGTCATCATCGGCATCGTCGCCGTCACCCTCATGGGCACGGCCATTAACGGCATTGACCGCGGTTTCAACAACTCGATGGCCCTGCTCGGGGACGACGTGCTCTACGTTTCCAAGGCGCCCTGGCAGCAGGATGACGACGCGGCCGAATACCGCAACCGGCGGCCGATCAAGGCCGAATACGCGGAACGTTTGCAGGGGATCATTGACGGGACGGCGCGCTCGGAGCTGGTCAAGGCGGTGCCCTCCTCCGGCACGTTCAAGAACATCGTCCGCGGCGACTACCAGGTTTCGGCGGTTTTCGTGCTGGGGACGACGGACGAATACGTGGACATCACCAAGGCCGACTACCGCGAGGGCCGCTTTCTCAACGCGGTGGAAAGCCGCGGCGGGCGCAACGTTTGCGTGCTGGGTTGCGACGTGGCCAACGGGCTGTTCCCCGGCGAATCCCCGCTGGGTCAGAGCGTCCGCATCGGCACGCAACTGTTCCGCGTCATCGGAGTCTTCGCGCGGCAGGGGAGCTTCCTGGGTTTGTTCTCTTTCGACAACCAGGCCGTCGTGCCCCTGGCGGCCTACCAGCGGTATTTTGCCAACTCCAAGATCAAAGACAGCGACCTGCGGGTAAAGATCCGTGACAAGGAGCGGGTCGCCGACGCCAAGGCCGAACTCACCGGCGCGATGCGGCGGGTGCGCGGCATCCTGCCGGACCAGCCGGAGGACTTTGCGGTCAACGCGCAGGAGAGTTTTCAGAGCACGCTCGGGGTGGTGAAAGCCGGCATTGCCGTCGCGGGAATTTTCATCACGGGACTGGCGTTGTTCGTCGGCGCCATCGGCATCATGAACATCACGTTTGTGTCGGTGAAAGAGCGCACGAAAGAGATCGGCACGCGCAAGGCGCTTGGCGCGCGGCGGCGGACGATCCTGTTACAGTTTCTCATTGAGGCGGTAGCCATTTGCGTGCTGGGGGGATTGCTCGGGATCGTGCTGTCGTGGTTGCTCTTCCAGGTGGTCGGGGCGGCGTTCCCTTCGTTCCCCATCGTGTTTTCGCTCAACCTCGTCCTCATCGGTTTGATCATCAGCGTCATCACGGGTGTGGTGTCCGGCTTTGCCCCCGCGTGGAGCGCCTCGCGGCTCGACCCGGTGACGGCACTGCGCTATGAGTGACCGGCTACGCCGGAATGACGAAACTAGAAGGAAGCCCGAAGCCATAAACCCAAAATCCCCTTTTGCCCTTCGTCATTCAGGCATTCGACATTCCTTCGGGCTTCGTCATTCCGGCGTAGCCGGTCGTTCATGCAATTCCGCGAAATCTTCCGTCTCGCCTTCGGCTCGCTCGGCGCGAATAAACTACGCTCGGGCCTGACGATGCTGGGCATCACGATCGGGGTCTTCTCCGTCATCAGCGTGATGACGGCGACGGGCGCGCTGCAAGGGTCCATTGAGAGCGGGTTGTCGTTCCTTGGCTCGAACGTTTTCCAGTTCTCCAAGTATCCGCCCATTTCCAACGGTGGACCCAAGCAGCAGCAGAAATACGCCAACCGCAAAAACGTTTCCCTGGAACAGGCCAACGACTACGTGCGTCGTCTGCACCTGGTCGTGCCGGAAGCCATCGTCAGTCTGAAAGTATTCAGCGAAGGCGCGCGCATCGCCTACGGCCGACTGCACACCAACGCCAACAACACGTTCGTCGGCGCCAACCCGTATTTCACCGTTTCCAACGGCTACACCATTGACCTGGGGCGTAATCTTAACGAGGACGACGTGAACTTGTCCCGGCACGTCTGCGTCGTCGGCCCCTCGGTCGTGCGAAAGCTCTTCACCGTGGAAAGCCCCTTGGGTAAGAGCGTTAAAATCGCCGAGAAGAACTTTACCATCGTCGGCGTTTTCGCCACGCGCGGGACCGCGTTTGGCCGCAACAACGACGACATCGCCATCGTGCCCATCACCCGGTTCTTCGAGGACTTCGGACACGTCAACCGCACCGTGAACATCGCGACCCAGGCGGTTTCCCAAGCCACCTACGAGCGGACGGTGAACGCGGCGATGGGCGCCATGCGGGGCGCCCGCGGGATGCAGCCCGGCGCGGAGAACGACTTTGAACTCTTCGCCAACGACTCGCTCGTGGGTGCCTTCGCCAGCGTGGCTGACGCGGTGCGCGCGGGGGCGTTCGTCATCTCCTCCGTGGCCCTGGTGGCGGCGGGGGTGGGCATCATGAACATCATGCTCGTGTCCGTGACCGAGCGAACCAAGGAGATCGGCGTGCGTAAATCCATCGGGGCAAGAAAGAAAGACATCATGCGCCAGTTCCTCGTCGAGAGCGTCTTCCTGTCTGAACTCGGCGGGCTGGTGGGTATCCTCCTGGGCGTGGCCGGGGGTAACGCGCTCGCGGCGTGGCTGAA
>CAXTFX010000448.1:0-4051 GCA_964243185.1 uncultured Chthoniobacterales bacterium | reverse complement strand
GGGCCGGCGCCGGCGAGGCGCAGGGCGTCACCCCACCAGGCGAGGAGCAGGCCTACGAGCTGTTCGCGCTCGCCGGCGTAGCGGGCCTCGGTCTGGGCCTTGAGGGCGTTCTCGCGCTCCTCGACGTAGTCCTTGCCGGCGTCAGTGGTCTGCGCGTAGCGCTTCTCGTCGGCGGCGAGGGTGGCGTCGGCCTCCGCGGAGAGGCGGGCGCGGGCGGCGGTGAGGGCGAGTTGGAACTCCCGGAGCACGCGGTAGGCGGCGGGCAGGGACGGCGCGGCGTCGGCGGCGTGGGCGCCGAGGGCGGCGAGCAGGCCGGCGTTGACGGGGTCCTCGGCGCTGCGGCGGGCGGGGGGGACGGCGTCGGGGTCGAGCAGGTTTACCCGGATGCAGCGGGAAAGGATGGTGTCCAACAACGCCTCGGGCTGGGCGGTGAGCAGGAGCAGGAGGGATTGGGCGGGCGGCTCTTCCAGCGTTTTCAGGAAGGCGTTGGCGGCCTGGGGCTGGAGCCGGTCGGCGTCGCGCAGGATGGCGACCTTGCGGCCGCGCTCGCCGCCGACGCCGGCGCGCAGGCGCAGGGCGCCTTCCAGGGCGCGGACCTGTTCGATGACGATGCGCCGGCTCTTGGACTCCGGCTCGGCGACGTGCACGTCCGGGTGGGCGAGGGCGACGTCCGGCGCGGCGTGTTCCCCGAGGCCGTTGACCAGACCCGCCAGGCGGCCGGCCAGGGTCCAGGTGGCCTCGGGGGGACCGGTGAGGAGGTAGGCGTGCCCGAGCCGGCCGCCGTCGCGGGCGCGGCGGAGGTAGTCGAAGGCGAGGTCAGGGTGGAAAGACACGGGGAAAGCGGGCGTGGAGCCGTTGCCAGAGTTCGGCGGCGATGGCGTCGGCCGGCCGGTCGGCGTCGAGCACAAGGAAGCGGTCGGGGGCGCTCTCCGCAAGGGCGCGGTAGCCGGCGCGGACGGCCTCGAAGAAGCGGTCGCTCTCGGCGTCGAAGCGGTCTTCCGCCAGGAGCACGGGCGCGCTGCCCGTCCGGCCGTGGACCCGGGCGCGGGCGGTGGCGGCCGGCAGGTCCAGGAGCACGGTGGCGTCCGGCCAGCAATCCCCGACGGCGAAGCGGTTCACGACCGCGACCACGGCGGCGTCCAGGCGGCGGGCGACGCCCTGATAGACGGTGGTGGAGTCCGCGAAGCGGTCGCAGAGCACGAGGGTGCCCGCGGCGAGGGCGGGCCGGATGACCTCGCGCACGAGCTGGGCGCGGTTGGCGGCAAACAGGAGCAACTCCGTGGCGGGGTCCATGCCGCGGCCGCGGTCGGCGGATTTCAGGAGGACGCGCAGGGATTCGCCGATGGCGGTGCCGCCGGGCTCGCGCAGGGTCCGGACGCGGCCGGCGCCGTGGAGTTCACCCAGCCGGACGGCCAGCCGGGCGAGCTGGGTGGATTTCCCGCTGCCCTCGCCGCCCTCGAAGGTGAGAAACAGGCCGGCGGGGAGGCTCAACGGGCGGGGCAACGTGGGGGGTGCAACCTCAAAACGGGAGAAGGCCCCGGATGCTGTGGAAACGGCGCGGGGGTGTAAAGATTTTTCTGGAAACTCTGGCCCCACCCTCGCCGGACGACGTTCAACGCGCGGCACTTCCGGTCGGGAAAAACTCCCGGAACTCCGACCGGGCCTGCTCCGCGGCGAAGAGGACGTCACGGATGGCCACGCCGAAAACCGCCGGTTCGGTGACGGCGCTGGCGCCCCGGAGGTCGGCGGCGGCCTCCCCCCAACGCCCGCCCAGGACCGCCCGGGCAGCCTCGGCCAGGAGGACCGTCCCGCCGGGGGCACCGCTGGCGCGCCGGGCGGCGTCAATGGCCGCGACCGCCTCGGCGGCCGGCTCCCCCCCGGCCTGCAACTGGGCGATCCAGAGCTTGAGCCGGTAGAAGCCGAGGTTGGTTTCCTGCCGGTTGCGGCGCAGGGCGGCGCGGTAGCAGGCGATGCTCTCCCGCGGGCGACCTTCCCAACGCAGGTTGTCCCCCCAGAGCAGGTAAACGTCCGCGCGCGTGGGGTCGAGCGCGGCGGCGCGGGCGAGGCTCTTTTCCGCCTCCGCGTGCTTCCCGCGCAAGAGGCGGGAGAGCCCGAGCAGAAACCGGGCGTCGGCGGTGTCGCCGCCGCCGGCCCGGCCCAGGCCCGCGACGAGCAGCCCTTCGGCGGCCTCCGTGCGCCCGGCGACCAGCTCGCACCAAGCCGCGGCGGCGCGCAGGGCGGAGCCGGTGCGGGTAGCCGGGTCGGCCCGGGCGGCGACGGCGAGGAACCGGTCGCGGGCTTCGAGCGGGCGCCCGTCTTCCAGGGCCGCGTAGGCGGCTTCCACCTCCGCGGCGGCATCCGCGGGCGCCCCGGTGGTCAGGGTCTCCGGCGCCGACGGCAAGGTCAGGGCCGCGGGAGCGGCGGGTGCCGCGGGTCGGGACCAACCCAACAAGGCAACCAACCCCGCCCCACCCCCGGCCGCCGCGAGGAGCGCGAGGGCCAGGAGCCCGGGGGCGACGTGCCACCGGCGCGACCGCTGGGGCTGGAGCTGCTCGCGCGGGCGGCGGCGGCGGCGCACCTCCGGGACCAGCGACGGGGGGACGGCTCCCATCCCAAGAGCAACCACCACAGGCGGAGTGGGTTCGGACGATGCGGACAGGCCGAGGGGTTCCCCCGCATCTTCCTCGACCGGAGCGGTGGCGGGCAGGGACAACACCTCGCCCGCGCGACGGCGCGGCCGGCGGGGGGGTGGCAGGGGGGCGGACTCTCCGGGGGCGGGCACGACGTGGGGAGAGTTGGCGCGCGCGCCGCAATTTTCAACCTCTTCCCCTCCCGGCCCGAAAGGGCTTGCGGCCGGTGGGGGTAGCGCCGTATGCCTGCGGCCCCCGTTCCCGTTCTACCATCGTCCCATTGAGAGCCTCCCCTCGCACCCTCCTGGCCGGGGCGCTGGCGGGCGCCGGCCTGCTCCTGGGAGCCCAGGCTGTCCGCCCGCCGTCGCTCCTCGCCCAGGCGAGCTCGCCGGGCGGCCCCGCGGACCAGGCGGCCCAGCTCGCCGAGCTGGATCGGGAGGGCTCCGCGGCCTTCGGCGCGGGTGACTACCGCAAGGCGGCCGACCGCATGAGGGCCATCCTGTCCAAAGCGACCGAGGGACCCGCGCTGGAGGGCGTTTACTACACGCTCGGAGCTTCCCTCTACAACCTTCCGGATTACCCCGGGGCCGTTGGCGCGCTCAACAAGTTCCGCGCGAAATACCCGAAGGGGGCGCGGTTCACGGATGCCACCTACGCCTTGGCCCAGGCGCACTTGGCGACCAAGAACTACGGCGAGGCCGTCAAGCTCCTTTCCGCGTTGGAAGCCGTCCCGGCCCTGCGCGATCGCGCCTTGCTGCTCCGGGCCGATGCGCTCAAGAGCGATAAGAAGGTTGACGAGGCCATCGCGACGTTGAAAAAGCTCGTGGGCGGCGACCCGAAATCTCCCCTGGCGGTCCAGGGCGCGCTGCTGCTCGTCACCTACCTCACGGAGAAGGGCGACGCCGCCGGAGCCGCCGCGATGCTGGCCCAGCTCGCCAGCCGGCCGGCGCTGGTCAACAACGCCGTCCAGCTCAACGGCGTGGCCATCGAGGTCGGGGACCGGCTGGCCAAAGACAACCAGTTTCCCGCCGCCCTCGGCGCCTACCGGCTGGCCCGGACGCGCGAGGCCGTCGTCGAAAACCAGCGCCGCCGCGCCGCCGCCGCCACCCGCGCCGTGCAGGCCAACCTGGACGCCATCCGCGCCAACCCGTCCCAGGCCGCGGAACTCGCGGGGCAGGGCGTGGACCTCCGCGCCGACGAAGCCGCCGCCAGGGGGCAGTTGGAGGAGGCCGGGAAGCTGCCCGCGCACTACGACGCGGCCCTGTTCCTGCGCGTGGCCCGCTGCTTCGGGGAAGCGGCCCGTCCCTGGGAGGCCGCGGTCATCTACCGGCACGTCGTGGACCGAGCCAAGGCCGACGCCGCGGCGCCCGAGCGCGAGACGGCCTTTTACGGGCTGATCGTTTCCCTGGCTGACGTGGCCC
>CAXTFX010000447.1:0-4063 GCA_964243185.1 uncultured Chthoniobacterales bacterium | reverse complement strand
CGCTTGACGTCGCCCAGCCGGTCGCGGTTCAGGGCGGCGAGGATGGCGCGGAACAGGGTGGGGCCGAATAACGGGGCGAACGGGTCGCCCGCCGTCCGGTCGCGGTGCTCGCGCAGGAGCCACAGGAGCATCTCGCAGGAAACGGAGTAGTCGCGCAGGGAGTGGTCGAAGAAGCGGGCCAGGTCCGGGGCGCGGCCAGCCGTGTCGAACAGCTTGGCAACCTCGCCGACGACGCGGGCGTGCCGGGTCTGGGGCAGGAGCGTGAAGGCGCGGGTCGCCCAACCGTCCTCGCCGAAGGCGTCCGGCAACGCCAGGATGGCGGCGCGCTGGCGGGCGGCGGGCAGGGCGTCGAGCGTGGCATACAGCCGCGGCTCCTCCGCGCGGAGGACGGCGCCGAGGCTCGTGGCGTCTTCCGGCAGCGGGAGTCCGGCGGCGGCGGCGAGCTCGTCGCGGGCGATGAGCAGCTCGATGGCACCGGTCGCGTTGAGCCGGGAGGTCTGTCCGGCGGCCGTGCCCGCGGTGGCGAGCACGGGGGTCAGGAGCGCAGGGGCGTCAGCCTTCAGCACGTCAATTTGCGCGAACATGGCGTCGAGGGCGGAGATTTGGTCCTTCGTTTGCCGGGCCTTGGCGAAGCGTTGGATGAGTCGTTCGACGGGGTTGCCGGCACCCTCCGCGGTGCCGGAAGCGCCGGTCGGGGCGTCCGCGCGCATCTCCAGCGGGTCGGTTTTCTTCACGGGCACGGAAAAACGGCCGTCCTTTTTCAGGCCCCCCTTGACCTTGTCCCACCAGCGGCGGCTTTCGGGCTCGGTGAACAGGTCGGGCACGAGCAGGGACAGGAGGTTGGCCGGGGTGGAGCGCCGGCCGGGCACGCGGGCGAGGATCATGGCCACGAGCGCGCCGGGGTCCTCCTGGGCCAGACGTTTGATGCCCGGGAGGTCTTCCGCCTTGCGCACGAGAAAGTGGTCGGCGGGGAGGGCCTGGAGCGTTTCGGCCGCGTAGGCCAACTGCATGGGGTGTTCCTTCTTCGGGCCGAAATCAACGAGGATCTGGTTGCCAGGCAGGTTCCAACCGGCGACGCGGCCGAAACCCCAGCTCTTGTGCTGGACGTAGGTGCCAACCGGAAGGAGGTCCAGGGCGCGGGCCGCGGCGCCGGGCAGGGTGCCGGCATCAACGAGGGTTTGGAGTTCGGGGTGCATGAAGAGGGGAAAAAACGACGGTCGTGCCGAGGGCACGACGGCAAAGTTCACCTTAGAGGAGGTCCAGCCTGCGGCCAACCCTTTTTCCGATTGCCTTTTTGCGGCGGGAACCGAGACTGCTAACCCCTCTGGACCCCGGCCGTCGGCCCATCGCCCCGGCGCCGGTGGGGGACCGGTGCCGACGGAAAAACGGGTCGTCCGAAAAAAGAAGCTTGCGGCCGGTCGGTCCGGCCGGTTAAACCGGGGAGCGTCGCCCGCCGCTTTTCCCTATGAAGAAGCCCACGTTGTCCCTCCTCTGCCTGTTCGCCGCCGTTTCCGCTCCGCTCGCCGCCGCGCGCGCGGACATCCAGGCGCCGCCCGGGGCGGACCAGAGCGCCACGCGCAAGCTCTCCCGCGGCCTCGCGAACATGGCCTTCGGCTACACGGAGGTGCCCGTGACCATCGCCACGACCAACGAATACGAGGGCAACGCCGCCGCGTGGACCCTCGGCGTCATCAAGGGCTTCGGCCGCGGCTTCGCGCGCATCGGCGTCGGCTTCTACGAGGTGGCGACGTGGCCGTTCCCGACGGAAAAGGGCAAATACACGCCTACCCTGCGCCGGGAGGTGCCGTGGGTCCTCAACGGCTACCAGGAGTTCCCGCCGGAGTTGGGCTTCGAGACCCGCTACCGCTACGCGCGCACGACGGGCAGCAACTAGGCGCCCGTTTTCCGCCCCGGAGGGCGCCCATGATTCGCTTGGACCCCTCCCGCGTGCTCACCCTCCGCGTGGACGAGGTCGCCTTCGGCGGCCGGGGCGTCGGCCGGGCAGAGGGACCGAAGGGCCGGGCGGTGTTCGTCCCGTTCGTCATCGCCGGGGAAACCGTCCGCGTGGAAGTTTTGCGGGAACACCGCGGGCACGTGGACGCACGGCTGCGGGAGATCGTCGAGCCCTCCCCCGCGCGCCTGCCGGGGCCGGCGCCCTGCCCGTATTTCGGCCGGTGCGGCGGGTGCGCGTATCAGCACATGGCCCCGGCGGAGCAGTTGGCCACCAAGGAGCGGCAGGTCGCGGGGGTCCTGCGGCGGGTGGGCAAGATCGAGCTGGCGCCGGGCGTCCTGCGGCCCATCGTGCCCTCGCCGGCGGACTACGGCTACCGCAACCGCCTCACCGTCCACGCGCGGGGCGGGGCGGTCGGCTTCTTCTCCCGCCCGTGGGACGACCCGACGGGCCAGCGCGCCCTGCTCGACATCGCCCGCTGCCCCCTCGCCGAGCCGAGCGTCAACGCGGCCCTGGCGGAGTTTCGCCGGGACCGCCGGCACCGCCCGCCCGAGGGACATTTCACCCTGCGGGCGGAGGGGCGGCGGGACCGGCGGTTCTTCCAGCAAACCAACGCCGGCGCCGCCGCCCGCCTGCGGGGGATCGTGCGCGAGCACCTCCGGGCGGAGGACGGCGCGCCGCGCGGCCACCTGGTTGATGCGTATTGTGGCGCGGGCTTCTTCGCCCGCGCGCTGGCCGGGGAATTTGCCCGCGTGACCGGCCTGGAGTGGGACCGCCACGCCGTCGCCGCGGCGCGAGAGGGGGCGGGCGCGCACGAGCGCTACCTGGCCGGGGACGTGGCCGCGCTGCTCCCGGACGCGCTCGCGGCGGCTCCCGGCGCAGAAACGGTCGCGGTGCTGGACCCGCCGGCGGAGGGTGTCGCCCGGGGGGTCGTCGCCGCCCTGCGCGCCCGGCCCCCGGCGATGGTGGTCTATGTCTCCTGCGACCCGGCGACGCTGGCGCGGGACTTGGCCCGGCTGCTCGCGGCGCCCGGCGCGCCGGCGTGGGAACTGCGCGCCGTGACCCCGTTGGACATGTTCCCCCAGACGGCCGAGATCGAGACGGTGGCGGTCCTCCGGTCAACCGCCGCCTGACCCCCGTCAGACGGATCCCGCCGTGCGCCCGAGGGCGACGACCCGGTGCAGGGCGGCCAGGGTATCGGTCATGGGCAGGCCCTTGGAAACGTAGCCGGTGGCGCCGGCGTCGCGGGCCAAGCGCATCTTGCGCTCGTCGAAGCCCGCGCCGGTGCACATCAGCACCGGCAGCCGCGGGTAGGCGACCCGGACGGCGGCGAGCAGTTCCAGCCCGCCGACCAGGGGCATGTCCAGGTCGAGCACGATGGCGTCGCAGCCGGGGTTGAGCCCTAGCCAGGCGAGCAGGCCCCGACCGTCGTCGAGCCATTCACAGGTGAACCCGTGGGCTTCAAAATAGTCGGTGAGCAGATGACAAACGCGCCGGTCATCATCCACGACGACGACGCGCAAAGGTTTCGGGGGGCTGGACAACACCATGAGGAGAACGCACGGGAGCAGCTTCCGAGCCGGGTTGGGGGGAATTGGCCCCGGTCCCGCGCGGACGCTCTGACTTCAGGAACTCGGCAACGGGTGTAACCTCCGGCCGTGGGAGCGCCGACGACCAGGAAGCCACCGAGGCCCAAACGGGTGCGACTGCCGTTCAAAGCCTCCTCCGCGGGACCCCGCCGGGCGGATTGGCTCCGCTGGGCGCGCTGGGGCGGGGGGCTGCTCGCGGGCCTGCTCCTGCTGCCCGTCTTGGAGGTCGGGTGCGTGCGTTTCGTGGACCCGCCGGGCACCCCGCTGATGGTCGTGCGCCGGTTGGAGGCGCGGCTGGCCGGGAAGCCCCCCGCGCCGGTGCGTTACCGCTGGCTGGGCTGGCGCGGGCTGCCGGATGACTTCCTGCGCGGGGCCTGGGCCAGCGAGGACGCGCGCTTCTTCCAGCACCACGGCTTCGACTGGAAGGAGTTCCACGTGGCGATGGCCCAGAGCGAGCGCACGGGCCGCCCGCCGCGGGGCACCTCGACCATCTCCATGCAGTGCGCCCGCTCGCTGTTCCTCT